>CAXGCE010000527.1:0-2117 GCA_964007795.1 uncultured Alphaproteobacteria bacterium
CTGATGCTGTTGTCGTGACCGGGTGGTATGGGGGGCACCAGACCCGATTCGGTTTGATTTTCTTGGGAGTAGCCTTTCAGGTCATCGCCGGCGCAAAATGCGCGGCCCTTACCAATGAAAACGATGATCCGCACGCCGTTATCCATCTGTGCCTGGTTCAACATTTCGATCAAATCGCGCTTGATACTCGATGTCATGCCGTTCAGACGTTCGGGCGAATTGAATGTCACCCAAACAATACCGGGATCCTCCAACTGTACTTCAAAGCCGCGAAATGTGCCTGTATCCATGACGTCCTCCACTCATTGTTTGCTGTTCGGCTCCAATTTAGCCTCATCCGCCCACCAGGTCTCAATGCGATAGCCGTAAAGGGGTGTTTTCTGCGGGCGGTCAAATCGATTCCAAATGGCAAGTCGGTCGGATTGTTGGTGGAACAGTGGAACGACGTAGTGTCCCCATTGCAAAATCCGGTCCATGGCTCGTACGGCGGTGACTAGTTGGTGGCGGTCTGGGGCGTTGGCGATCCTTTTGATTAAGGCATCGATGGCCGGTACCTGTATGCCAGAATAATTCCGTGTTCCGTCCGTCCGGGCGGCCTGTGAACCCCAGTAATAGGCTTGCTCGTTGCCGGGCGAGAGGGACGGTTCCCAGCGATAAAAAATTGCGTCAAAATCAAAAGTGGAGGTGCGCTGCTGATACTGTGCCGGGTCCACCATACGGACAGTCACCTCGATACCTAGTTTCCGAAGATTGCTTGCCCAGTGCAGCGCCAGTTTCTCATTGCTCCGTCTTTGCAAGAGGATTTCGAAGCGTAGCGGTTGTCTGGAATTTTTATGCCTTAGGTGCAAGTTTTTGACGTGCCAACCTGCCTCTGCCAACAACTCACCGGACTTCCGGAGATTTCGCCGAGGTGGTGTCTTGCCTTCTGTCGCCGGCGGTTTGTAGACCTGATTGAATACTTCGACAGGCAAGTTATCACGGAAAGGCGTCAGCAGGGCGATTTCCGCCGGGGCTGGCAACATTCGTGCTGCTAACTCGGAGTTTTCGAAGTAGCTGTTGGTCCGGGTGTAGGCGCCGTGGAAGTACGTTCTGTTTAGCCACGCAAAATCGAGGGCATAAGCCAAGGCTTTGCGGACCATCGGATTGTTGAAAATAAAGCGCCGGGTATTAAGGACAATCGCGTACATACCTGCGGGGCGGCCATGTGGCATTTGTAGCAATTTGATCCGCCCGGACTGCTTGGCAGGGCCTTCATATCCGCTCGCCCAAAGTCTTGGGTCGTTCTCGACCCGCAGGTCGATATTTCCTGCCTTGAAAGCTTCCAACATGGCGCCGTCATCACGGAAATAGTCGTAGCGAATTGTGTCAAAATTATTTTGGCCTATTTGGGAAGGCAGGTCGCGCGCCCAATAGGTATTTAGACGCTGGTATTTAATGGAATGCCCAGGATCAACCTTTTCCACAATGTAAGGGCCACTACCGAGCAGAGGTGTGAGAGAAACGCGGTCAAAGGGTCGGCCTGCGAAGGAGCCTCGGGACAGGATTGGCATCATACCCATGATTAGAGGTAACTCACGGTTGCCATTGTCCTTGAAACGGAAGGTGACGCTTCGTATTCCAGGGGACTCGACAGCGGCGACTTGCTCATAGAAAAAGCGGTGATTGGGTCGGCCCTTCGCGCGCAGAGTTTCATAGGAGAAAATGACATCCGCCACGGTAATTTCGCTGCCATCATGAAACCTGGCGCCGGGACGCAGGCGGAAAGTTACGGCAGATCGGTCGGTAGGTGTGGAAACGTCCTCGGCAATCAAGGCATATAAGGTAAAGGGTTCGTCAAAAGTGCGGGCCAAAAGGCTTTGATGTGTCAAATGCCGCCCTTCGGCCGGCTTCCCTCTTACAATGAAATGGTGCAGAGAACTAAAGCTGCCGATCCGGCCAAGGACAAGTTGGCCCCCCTTGGGTGCAGCCGGATTGACATAGTCAAAAGACCTGTCCGATGGGGTTTGCTTTGGTTCGCCATGCATGGCGATGGCCGCCGCGGCCTGTACTTGAGTACACACCGATAGAGTTAGAATAATTGGCAATATAATACAAAAACCAACCAAATTGACAAATTT
>CAXGCE010000528.1:0-2116 GCA_964007795.1 uncultured Alphaproteobacteria bacterium
CGATCGCCGCAAAATGATCCTGAACTCGACCATGTTTACACGAACTTTGTGGTCCATGACTTATTCCAACGTCAGCCAGGCGCAATGTTTTGAATGTATGCGGGTTTGTCCTGTGGGCGTCCAGCATCGTGAATTGAATTAGGGGGGTGATCCATGAGCTTCTTTTTCGTCGAACCCGAGGTATATAAAAAGTACAAGGACCAGGTGTTGGAATTGTCCCAATCCATTCAGGTCAATTATGTGGAGCATTTGTCGCCGGAGAAGCGCAAGCCTGGATTTTCCGACAAACAGATTGCTGAAAAGCTAGGTTTGGACGAACGGGTGGTGCGAGAAATCAGATGCGTCGGCGAACGGGAGTTCTATGACGTAGAAGAGTGGGAGAAAGCCACTATTTTCAAAGAGAAGCAATGCCGCGCGTTTGCAGAGCGGGGCGTATCATCCGCCACACGGAAGTATTTCGACCGCCAGAAAGAGGCCGACGAATAGAGGCGGTAGAGATGCACACTACGTACGATTTGGTCTGGTATGCGGCCGAGCGGACGCCGGATCATCTAGCCATTGTCGATGATCGTACAGACAGAAAACTGACCTACCGGCAAATGATGCTGGAGGTTGACATCATAGCCGCCGGTTTGGCGGAACGGGGAATTAGATCTGGCAGCCGGTTCGCGACGGTCCTGCCAAATCTCTTTGAGCATTGTCTAGTGGTTTTGGCACTGGCCCGTCTGGGGGCGGCACCAGCTATGATTAACGCACGTCTGACGCCAGCCGAGATTGCCCAACTGGTCGCCGACGGCGACACGGACGGTGTGATTATTTTGCCCAACGGGGACGTGGCGAAGTCGGTTTCGCAGGTGCTTCCGGATGGCGCGCCGCTACTTTCTGTCGGTGATGTTTTAGGTGCAGAGGATTTTGAAGCCTGCCGTGGCGACGCGGCTTCGTTGGCGCCATTTGCCCGCCCGGCACCGCAGGAACTTGCTTACATATTTTATACATCTGGTACCACGGGTCTGCCTAAGGGCGTCGAGATATCGCAACGCGCCACCGAGGGGCGTATCACATGGGTCTCTCCCATGGGCGGATTGCGTATTGGCACTCATAGCCGCATTCTGGGTTTGGCGCCGATTAGTCACTGCATAGGCTTCTATGGCAATTTCCTTGCCGCTCTGGCTTACAATGGCACCTATTACATCATGTCTCAATTCGACCCCGCCAGGGCTGTCGATATGATAGCCGAACACGAAATCACATTTTTGTTTACGGTACCTACCTTCTTTGCGGGTATGGTGCAGGCTCCAAACTACAATAAAGTTAAGATGGTATCCCTAGAACTGGTGCTCTTTGGCGGTGCTTCCATTCCACCACCCTTGCTAGCGCAGATCGATCGGGAATGGCCAGCTACCTTCCGTCATATTTTCGGAACGACGGAAACTATGTGCTCGCTCTATAATCCGACGCCGGTTGGACAGTCGACCCGTTTGCGCGCTGGCCTTTATTCTCGGGTGCGGGTGATCCGGTACGGTGGCGGTCCTGATGACATTGTCCCTGTGGGTGAAGAGGGAGAATTGATCGTGGATGCTAATGCCGATACCATATTCGATAGCTATCTGAACCGTCCCGATGCTACCGCTGAAAAGAAGCGCGATGGTTGGTATTTCACCGGCGATGTGTTCCGGTCGCTGGAAGGGGGTGACATCGAATTGGTGGGTCGTGTCGACGATGTAATTCGCAGCGGAGGTGAAAATATTCATCCAGATGACGTAGAACCAATTCTGCGGGACCACGACGGCGTTGCTGATATTTCCGTCGTCGGAATTAAGGATGATTATTGGGGCGAAATGACCGTGGCCTGTATCGTCGCCAAGAATTCCACTCTGACCGCAGCTGATCTGGACGCTCATTGTAAGTCTTCCACACTATCGCCCTATAAGCGACCGCGTGGTTATGTTTTCATGGATGAATTGCCCCGCAATGCCGCTAACAAGGTATTGCGTCGGGTCCTAAGAGAAAGGGCAGCCGAGGCCCGTGAAAGTGAAGGATTTCACGCCATAGGCCAGAACTCAGTCTAAACAGAAATATTGTTGTAGTGACCAATTGAAAGATCTCTTTCAAGGAT
>CAXGCE010000529.1:0-2115 GCA_964007795.1 uncultured Alphaproteobacteria bacterium
GTCAACCAATCGGGGTCGGTGTGTTTTGGAATTTGCCTAGGACATGTTATTTTTCCCTCTATGGAGCATAAAGGCAATTCAGTCGCGGCGCTGCACTTCTACGTTGATGCCGGCGTGGATGAGACCATAGGTCACGATTCCGTTAGTCGGTTTGCCGAAAGTCGGGCGACCACGCCGCTGCAGGTGGCAAATGTTGGATCACACAGGGCGGCGCTTGTCTTGCCTGACCAACTGCGTCCCCAGGCCACCACTGAGGCGGAAACATCGGCCAAGGTCTTGGCGTCAGGCGCTGGCAATCTAGCGGCCCTTTTCGCAGCGATGGAAGGTTTTGATGCGTGCCCGTTGAAAAAGACCGCCACCAATACGGTATTTGGCGTTGGTAATCCTGAGGCCACCATCATGCTGGTCGGTGAAGCGCCCGGCGCGGAAGAAGATCGTCAGGGTCAGCCTTTTGTAGGCGTTTCGGGGCAATTGTTAGACCGCATGCTCGCCTCTATCGGTTTGGATAGAGAGGCCGTTTTCATTACCAACATGCTGGCCTGGCGGCCGCCGGGCAATCGCAAGCCTACGCCCGAAGAAACTTCCATGTGTCTGCCGTTCATCCGGCGCCAAATTGAATTAATCGCGCCAAGGGTCTTAGTTTTTGTTGGCGGAACGTCGGCAACCACTTTGTTGGACAATCGTGCCGGCATCACCCGCATGCGCGGCCGCTGGTTCGATTATCCTGTTAGGGGTGGTGGATCCGGCGTGGACATTCCTGCTATGCCCATCTTTCATCCGGCCTATCTGTTACGTCAACCGGCCCTGAAACGTATGGCCTGGATTGACTTGCAGGCCATTAAGGCTCGGCTGGAAGATATCGCTTGACCTCTATATATGGTAGTTTAAATTACGATACCTACAATATATTGTGGCATAATTCGTATAACCAACTTGCCGGGCAGCATGCAATGGTCTATTAGCGGAGCATGTTGGAGGATTTGTATTATCAAGGCCGGAAAATTTCCAGTCTGTTTCGTTTTCTAGGCATAGCCCTGGTTATGAACATAGGCGCACTGGGACCTGGTCTAGCCAATCAGGCATTGTCCCTTGACCGTACGTCCACCGATGGCAGCCTGTTAGCAGTTGACCGAGATATGGGCCTGCCTAAGATCTTGAGCGAAATTGATGTCGTTCTTTACCGGCGTATCTTTACTCTGCAGGAAACCGGAGAATGGAAGGCCGCCGATCGTTTGATCAAGCGCGTAGAGGATGGATTGTTGATGGGACACGTGCAGTTCCAACGTTACATGCATCCGAGGAAGTATCGCTCCCGTTATCGAGAATTGAAGGGTTGGCTGGCACAATACGCCGATCATCCTGGCGCCACGCGGATTTACAAGTTGGCCCTGCGGCGGCGGCCCAAGAACCATCGGATGCCCAAGGCTCCCGTCGGGCCCAGTGGTATTCATGGATTTGCCGATTTGGTGCCAGCCGCCGACTATCGCTCACCCAGAAAACGCAGCAAGGCGCAGTGGCGTCGCGTGCGTCAAATTAAATATCAAATTCGCCGCAATGTAAGCCGTGAAATTCTCACGGTCTCGAAAAAATTTCTAGACCGCAAGGATGTGAAACGTCTATTGGACCCGGCGGAGCAAGATGACCTGTTAAGCCAGATAGCGGCGGGCTGGTTCTATCGCGGCAATGCAAGGAAAGCCTTGGCAATCGCGGGCCCTGCGGCCGACCGGTCACGCAAGATTTTGTCCAGCGCTGACTGGGTCGCTGGTCTGTCTGCCTGGCGTTTGAAGGATCTCAAGCGCGCCGCCCGGCATTTCGAGGCGCTGGCCCATTCAACGGTCGCGGACGAATGGAACCGGGCTGCGGGCGCATTTTGGGCAGCGCGGGTCTATCTGATTGACCGCCAGCCGGGCCGTGTTAACCCGTTATTGGCCATGGCAGTGGGAAACCTAAGAACCTTTTATGGCATGATCGCAGCCAGGCAATTGGGCGTGGAATTGGATTTGCAGTGGACGCCGCCGCCGCTAACATCGGACGGCTTGGCCCAGGTTGGCAATATACCGGGCGTTCGAAGGGCAGTTGCCTTGGTTCAACTGGGCCGCCGCAAATCGGCCAGGC
>CAXGCE010000530.1:0-2111 GCA_964007795.1 uncultured Alphaproteobacteria bacterium
TTGTTACCGAATCAATGATTGCGCCGATGCTTGGGCGCAGCAACTGGTAAATCGGTATTTTTTGCCGTCAGTGATTAAAAAATTTTTAAGAATTACGTCCGTTAACCGATGATTTTTCATCATTGTCCGGACCCATAACGACGGTTACACCTACAGTTATGACTGTAGATGGTTATGATGGGGTGAATATAGCCGCTGTGGTGGAGGCAAATTTAATGGAATGGCGCATTAGCAACGGTTTCGTCGACTATCAGCAGGCTGTTAGGACCATGGAGGACCGGGTTGCCGCCATTCGGGCCGGCGGGATGGATGAGCTGGTCTGGCTTTTGGAACATCCCCCCCTTTATACCGCCGGCACGTCGGCTAAAGCGGTTGATCTGCTGGATGCAGGGGGGCTGACTGTTTATGAAACCGGCCGGGGCGGTCAGTATACATATCACGGACCCGGTCAGCGCATTGCCTATGTCATGCTGGATTTGCAGGCCCGGAAAATGGATATCCGCTGTTATGTATCCATGCTGGAGGATTGGTTGATAGCCACGCTGAACCGGTTCAGTCTTCGTGGGGAACGCAGGAACGGCCGCGTCGGCATCTGGATCAACTCGGGCCAAGGCAGGGAGAATAAGATCGCCGCCATAGGCGTCCGGGTGCGCCATTGGGTCACCTACCACGGCATTTCCCTGAATGTAGACCCCGAGCTGTCTCGCTACGACGGTATCGTGCCCTGCGGTATCCGGGGGCACGGCGTCACGTCTTTGGCTGACCTGGGCCAACCCGTCGACCTGACAGAGGTGGATGTACAACTTCGCCATGCCTGGGAGGAGGTATTTGGCAAAACAGCAGCACTCTCGCAAGAACGAGCGGCTCAAAATTACTAGTCTTTCGTTGTTTTATGTTCCAAATGGAAAGGGAAAATTCGACAGGGGCCGTGCTCCGTAAACGGCAACGGATCTGCACCCGCGTGAAATTCCGCGAAGGTGACCTTTTGGGCATTGCCCACCGCATTTATTCCTGAAAGTTAGGTTTCATTTGCCAAAATTTCACAAAATATTATTTCTCTTAGATTTGGGACTTCCAAACCATGCGAACGGCACACTAATCGTCGGTGATAATGATTCGGTCGTCTACAATCCCCGGCCAATAATTACTTTCATGATCTCGTTGCTGCCAGCATAAATGCGTTGCACCCTTGCATCAGCCCACGCGCGAGCAATGGGAAACTCCCACATGTAGCCATAACCGCCGTGCAGTTGCAGGCATTCGTCGATCACCTTGTTTTGTAGATCTGAGGTCCACCATTTCGCCATTGCAGCGGTTTCAGCATCCAGCTTGTCCTCCAGCATTAGGCTGATCAACTTATCCACGAAGGTGCGTGCCACGGTCACTTCGGTCTTGGCTTCCGCCAGCTTGAACTGGGTATTTTGCAGGTTAATAATCGGTTCGCCAAAGGCCATGCGTTCCTTGGCATAGTCGATCGTCCATTCTAATGCCGCCTCCATGCTAGCAACGGCGGAGACGGCCACCTGCAGCCGTTCCCAGGCCAGTTCTTGCATCAGATAGACAAATCCCTTGCCTTCCTCGCCCAGCATGTTGGTCATAGGGACGCGTGCTTCGTTGAAGAACAATTCTGAGGTGTCCTGTGCCTTCATGCCGATCTTTTCCAGATTGCGCCCCTTGCGAAAACCCTCTGTGTCCGCCTCCACCAGAACCAGAGAGGTGCCCCTAGCGCCAGCCTCTGGGTCGGTCTTGCAGACCACGATAACCACGTCGGCCATAGCGCCGTTGGTAATAAACGTTTTCGAGCCGTTGATGACTAGCTCGTTGCCGTCCTTGATGGCGGTGGTTCGCACGGCCTGCAGGTCACTACCCGCACCGGGTTCCGTCATGGCGATGGCCCCGATGATCTCACCTTTGGCCATTTTTGGCAGGTACATTTCTTTCTGCTCCGGCGAGCCATAACGATTGATATACGGCGCAACGATCTCGGAATGTAGGCCGAAACCGGGACCGGAGGCGCCGGCGCGGGCTAGTTCTTCCATTAGGATGATGCTGAAAGTGCGGTCCACCCCTCCGCCGCCGTATTCCTCAGGCATGGAGGCACAGAGAAGGCC
>CAXGCE010000531.1:0-2110 GCA_964007795.1 uncultured Alphaproteobacteria bacterium
GAGCTTAAGGCTGCTGGCATTATCGGCGATCAACCCATTGCGCCCGAGCGACCGGGCACATCCGTGTCATGAGGAGTATACTATGGCGGAGACGGAACTTTATCGGCTAACTGCACAGGAAGCTGTGGCGTGCCTGCAAGCGGGAGAAATTTCACCCTTAGATTTGATTGACGCAGCCGAGGCACGAATTTCGGCTATCGATCCAAAAATCAACGCGTTACCAACCTTGTGTCTGGAACGGGCACGGGACCGCGCCAGAGAACTCCTAGCCGGTAAAAGATGCGAGGCCCGCGGCGAACCAGGCTGGCTGGCGGGCCTGCCGGTGGCCATTAAGGACCTGGTGGATGTCGCCGGCGTACGCACAACCTACGGCTCTCCCATATTCGCCGATCATGTGCCAGAAACCTCTCATCCACTTGTTGAACGCATCGAGCGCAAGGGCGGGGTCGTCATTGCCAAGTCCAACACTCCAGAATTTGGCGCCGGCGGCTCCACCTTCAATGAAGTCTTTGGCAAAACGAGAAACCCCTGGAACACTTCTCTGACCCCAGCCGGCTCGACGGGCGGTGGTGCGGCAGCCCTGGCGGCAGGTGAAATTTGGCTTGCCCACGGTAGTGATCACGGGGGCAGCCTGCGCCGGCCAGCCACCTATACGTCCGTGGTTGGTCTGCGCCCATCACCGGGCCGGGTGACCAGAGGTACGGTCAACACACTATTCTCACCACTGTCTGTACAAGGCCCCATGGCGCGTAACGTGCCTGACCTGGCACTATTCCTGGATACTATGGCCGGTTTTTGCCCTACCGACCCTTTAACCCTTGACGCCCCTGCCATCCCCTTTGTCGAAGCAGTGCGTACAGAGCGGCTACCGCGCAGGGTGGCCTATGCGGAAACCATCGGCCAATCTCCCGTGGACAAAGAAACCAGGGAAATTTGCCGCGCCGCTATGAAGACTTTCGAGGCGTTAGGCGCGGCGGTCGAGGAGATCAGAATAGATATCCCTGACGTGGAGGATACCTTCCTGGCGCTGCGATCACAGCAATTCGTCATTGACCGGGAACTGCAATTGCAAAGCCATCGAGACCAAATTAAGCCGGATATCATTTGGAATACAGAAATTGGCCTGAAACAATCAATTTCGGATCTGGCTGCGGCTGAACGGAGCCGCACAGCCCTCTACCGGCAATTCGCCGACCTGTTTAACCAATACGATCTGATCGTCACGCCAGGCGCTAATACGCCAGCCTTCGACGTGGATCTACGTCATCCGGAGGTTATCAACGGCGTTAAATTGGAACATTACATGGCCGCATCCACCCTGACCGCCGCCATTACATTGTCCGCCTCGCCCGCCCTGTCCCTTCCCTGTGGATTTGACCAATACGAACGGCCCATCGGCCTGCAGGTCGTGGGCCGGACCCGAGGAGAAGCGGAATTGCTGGCTGCCTGCGCCCTTTACGAGCGCGAAAGCGGCCTAGCCAAGCAAATTCCCATCGACCCTCGCGCCGGGACGGTGCCGCCGGTGGATTAGTCAAATTCGGTGACAACACTGTGCATCGGAACATAGTCGTCCTGAAAGACGGATAGTTGTCTGTTTGCAGTCATTGGCTTAATAAGACGGTTCCTAGAAACCGTGCGATCAATACGTAGAATCAGGAACAGCCGCCTTCTTATTAGTGATAAACTCGCTTAGGGCTTCGTCAATAGCTGGGTCTAACTCTGGCGCAGTATAATCAGCCAACATTTGTTTCCAAAGGCCATTAGCCCGTGCAGTCGCATCCAGACTACCGTCAATTTCCCATTGTTCTACCGAATTGTTGTCGGCAATTCCGGAAATGTAAAATGCCTGCTCAAAATTGCGTTGAGTATGATCACAGCCCAGGAAGTGACCGCCTGGACCAACCTCGTGAATAGCATCCATGGCCTGGCCGTTTTCGGACAAATCAACACCCTTGGCATAGACCGCCATCATACCCAACTGGTCACAGTCCATGACGAATTTTTCATAGGAAGAACAAAGCCCCCCTTCCAGCCAACCTGCCCCATGGAGAACGAAATTAACGCCACCGTTCATGGTGGCTTGCAAAGTATTGGCACTTTCATAGGCGGC
>CAXGCE010000532.1:0-2089 GCA_964007795.1 uncultured Alphaproteobacteria bacterium
CCAGAAAGGCGCGCAGGATCTTGATACGTACTGGATCAGCCAGGGCGTCAGCCTGAAGAATGCTGTTCAGTCCGTGCGCACCCAGGTCTGCCATTTTACACAGGACCTAATTAACGCCTATGAACGCCTCGCCAAGGCCGTCGTCGCATAGCATGAAAGGATAAATATATGTTGCAACAGGCTCTTGATTTTCAAGTTGAAAGCGATGCGCTATACGAATTACTTAAGCCGTTGAAGGATGAGGATTTCAAACGGAAGACGTTGTTTAAGGAATGGACCATCAATACGGTCCTACAGCATCTACATTTCTTCAACTATGCCGCCCACATCTCCCTTGATGATGAAGAGGCCATTTTGGCTCTTTTAGCAGAACTGAGCGCCAGCGGGGAAAAGGGCGTGGATATGGTCGCCCATACTGACCAGAAGCTGAACGGCGTCAATGGACAAGCGTTGCTGAATTTGTGGCATGAATACTACACAAATATGGTAGTTGATTATGACGGCATCGACCCCAAAAAACGACTGAAATGGGCCGGGCCGGACATGAGCGTATTGTCCTCAATCACCGCGCGTCTGATGGAAACCTGGTCCCATGCCCAAGCGGTTTATGACCTTATGGGTGTTGTGCGCCAGGACAAGGACCACATCAAGAACGTTGTAGTGATCGGCAATAATACCTTTGGCTGGACGTTTATGAATAGAGGTGAAGAAGTTCCGCAGGACAAACCGTTCCTTAGACTTACAGCCCCATCGGGCGAGGTGTGGGATTTCAACGAGCCGTCAAACAGTAACTATGTAGAAGGCTTGGCGACTGAATTCGGCCAAGTAGTTACCCAGTGCCGCAACATCGGCGATACGCAGTTGAAGGTGGTGGGCGACACCGCAAAGAAATGGATGGCGGTGGCGCAATGTTTTGCCGGTCCGCCCCGCACCCCGCCACCCGTGGGCGCAAGGCACATCCAGTATTGAGGAAGACACGTTATGATCACCAAGAAAATCAGCCATTTTGGTGTACTGGTGCATGACGCCGAAGCGGCAACGAAATTATGGACAGAATCCTTCGGCCTGCAAAAATTTGACGATCGGCGCATTGATGTGGAGGGTATCCGTAGCATCTTTGTCTCTGTCGGTGGCACCTGGGACGAAATGGTCATCGAAATCATGGAACCGTTGGATAAATCCAACATGGACAATGCCCTCTCTAAACGTCTGGCCTTGGTGGGCGAGGGTTTCTATCACGTCTGCTTAGAAGTTGATGACGTGGAAGGCAGTGGCAAGGAATTAGAAACCCGCAACATGACAGTCCTGATGCGCGAACCCACCGAGGCCGGCGCTTCAGCCCGCTGGCTGGTTCACCCCAAGGATGCAAACGGGGTCATGGTTGAAGCTGTTAAGCGCTTATGACGAACAGCCTATTTGACCTATCCGGCTGGATTGCACTGATCCCCGGTTCGAACTAGGGTCTGGGCGAGGCGACAGCGCGGGTTTTGGCGGAACACGGCGCCCGCGTTATCATTTCTTCCCAGAAAGAAAAAGCTTGCGGCAAGATCGTGCACGCGTTCTGGAATGACGGTCTCAGCGCTGAGGGTCTACCCAGCAATATCGGCCATCGGGATGCCATCAACGACGCCTATCACCATGTTGCCAAGACCCATGGCTGATCGGATATTCTAGTCAATAACGCCGTGCTGAGCCCTTGGCACACCATCGAGGGGACGGACCGGACCCTGGTATTGAAAGCCTTGGAGACCATCACAGCCGGCTATTGGTAAATGTCTATGGGGGCCGTGAAACTAATGAAGCAAAATAGCGCCCGTACAATCATCAATGTATCATCTATCGCCACCTTACGCCCATCGGTTAATCTGCCCCTCTATTCCACTTTTAAGAGTGCCCTGGACGGAATGACCGAACCCTACGAGCTTGAGTTTGGGAGTGATGGCATTCGGGTCAACGCTGTTCTACCTGGCCTGTTCACAACTTCGCTAGCCGATGCCTTTACGCCGGAACAAAAATTGACGGCAACGCAAAAGACGCCTCTGGAGCGTCTATGGCGGCCCGAGGAAATAGGCCATGCAGTTTTGTGTTT
>CAXGCE010000533.1:0-2075 GCA_964007795.1 uncultured Alphaproteobacteria bacterium
TGCCGATTTCGAGACTGGCCATATTCCCGGCGCCGATTACCTAGATCTGCAGGCGGATTTATCGGATCCTACGGGTGCATTTCGATTTACCACACCCGACGAAGACAGTTTTGCGAAGGTTCTCGGGCTCAAGGGGTTGGGCGACGATTGCCGAGTGGTGCTCTATTCCACAGCCGCCATGTCATGGGCGACCCGGGTTTGGTGGATGTTGTACGCATTTGGATTTGATAATGCCGCGGTTCTGAACGGTGGTTGGCAGAAATGGCGGGCGGAGGCGCGTCCCGTATCCACTGAACCATGTGATTACGCGGCTACTAATCTGACGGCGCAGCAGCAGCCGGACATGATCGTAGGCAAAGACGCCGTACTGACCGCTCTGGCAGCCGAAGATGCCGTAGTAGTTAATGCCCTGACCCGTCCACAACACGAGGGTACATCGGACGTCCATTATGGCCGGCCAGGTGGTATTGGAGGAAGTATCTGTTTGCCCGCTCTGGATTTATTGGCCGAAGATAATACCTTCCTGAATTCGGATGCTCTACGCATGAAGTTTGTTGATGCCGGTATCAGTTTGGATAAGAGGATTGTGACTTATTGCGGCGGCGGCATCGCGGCGACGGTGGATTCCTTTGCTCTGGCGCTTTTGGGTCATGATCATGTTGGCATATATGACAATTCACTATCGGAATGGGCTAAGGATCCTAGTTTGCCTATGGAAACCTCATCATGACTGAGTTGAAAACGGACCGGTACAATTTGCATTATGAAGTAATTGATTTAACACCACCCTGGATCGAAGCCCCGGATACGATCTTTTTCCATCACGGCGTCGGCGCCAACTGGCAGTGCTGGCTGGGATGGGTGGCCCAGTTGCAGGATCGCTACCGTCTGTTGGCTTTCGATATGCCAGGACACGGTCAGTCCTATCCCGGCGACGCCGCCATCACCATCGCGGACCTGGTCGGCAATCTTATTGAACTTGCGGATGCGGCTAGTTGCGCAAAATTCCACCTGGTTGGTGAATCAATCGGCGGCACCGTGGCTCTGCAGGCGGCGGTGGATTACCCAGATCGGCTATCCAGTGTTACAGTCAGTAATGGCTCCCATATCGGGGGTTCCATTGAAAATGTTCAGAATTGGGATGCCGTCATAAACGGCCAGGGTATGGATGCTTGGTCGGATCAGATGATGGCAGGCCGCTTTTTTGACGATGTTTTGCAGCCTGAGGTTTGGGACTGGTACCGAAATCAGCAGGCTAGCGCCGACAGCGGTACGGTCCTTGCCTTGTTACGAACTCTTGTTGGCACTGATCTCAGCAATCGGCTGGCGGAAATTTCGGCTCCTGTCCTGTTGATGCATCCAGATTCATCGCCGTTTGTCCCGGTCCCGGTGATGGCGGACCTTCACGAGCGGATACCTAACTCTCGCCTAAAGATTATTCCAGGGGCGAAACATGGCCTGCCGTTTTCCCATGCCGACGAATGCAGCCGTACACTGCGGCAATTTCTAGATGAAATCTAAACTTCGGCACCCGCCCAATTGTCATACATAGCCAGCAGGGCGACGATATCCTGACCACGGAACCCTTCCGCTAAGGCCATTGCGTACATTTCCCGCACTATTGAAGCAGTCGGTGTGGGCAGGTTGTTGGCGCGACCAAGGTCAATTCCAAGGGAAAGGTCTTTTATATAGGAAAGGCCAAAAACCTCCGAAATCGAATCCGAAACTATTATTCCGGCTCCGATACTCGAGCATTTGTTTTCTTGCTAGACCGGCTTCTCAAAGAAATCGAAGTCATTCTCACCAATAGCGATAAAGAAGCAATTATTCTCGAAAACGATTTAATCAAGAAATACCAACCTCGATTCAATATTAAGCTCACAGACGACAAGAATTTTCTGTGCTTGCGGCTAGATACCACCCATCCTTTTCCGCGATTAGAAGTTCGCCGAAAATTTGGGAAATTGGAAACTGCGCTGCTGTTTTGGAGGAGCAATCTGTCATTCTTTTTGTCGGCAGTGCAAAGCACTCAAAGGTTGTGAGGCTCGTCGCCCCTTGCCGTGACGAGCTTCCAG
>CAXGCE010000534.1:0-2045 GCA_964007795.1 uncultured Alphaproteobacteria bacterium
AGTTGCCGTTTCCGGCGGGGCTGATAGCATAGCTTTAGTCCTTTTGACGGATGACTGGGTCCGCGGTCAAGGCGGCGACGTGACGGCTCTGACCGTTGATCACGGCCTACGCCCGGCCTCGGCAGCCGAGGTTCGCCAATTGAGCAGTTGGTTAAAAGGTCGGGCGATCCGTCATCGGGTTCTGCGCTGGAAAGGAAAGAAACCCAACTCGGGCATTCAGGCTGCCGCACGGCAGGCACGCTATGAGCTCATGACCAATTGGTGCCAACGACACGGTATCCTGCATTTGTTGACTGCTCATCACGGCGATGATCAGGCCGAGACCATTTTTATGCGCCAGGGGAAAAATAGTGGCCCCGATGGCCTAAGCGGTATGCCGGCCGGCCGCGCACTAAATGGGGTGCGCCTTTTACGGCCCTTGTTGCCAACAAGACGCAAGGACATGGAAGCGACCTTAATGGCTAGGCGACAGCCTTGGCTGGATGACCCATCAAATGAGGAAATCCGCTTTGCCCGTGTCGCGGCGCGGCGCAAACTGAGCGGTGATGAACAGGAAAATATCCGATTACAAGCCCTGGCCCAGAATGCTGCCGACCAGCGGCGGAAAAACAGCCATCAACGCGCTGCGCTGGCTGCTAAAACCGTACGCATGCATCCGGCAGGCTTCTGCTGGTGGGATTTTCCTGATGGCAGCGACGACACCCTAACCAGGGCGCTTCTGGCGGATATTTTGCTTTGTATTGGCGGCGGAATTTATCGGCCAAGACGGGACCGCCTCGACCGTCTTTACCGGAACATTACGAACCGCTACACAGGAAGCCGAAAGCTTGCCCAGGGGCGCACTCTGGCCGGCACGCGCATTCTTCCTATGGTGGCGGGATTTTTGATCTGCCGGGAGGTAGGGAGGCTGCCTCCCCCCATTGCCTTAAACTGGGATAGTTCCGGCCGCTGGGATAGATTTGATTGGCGCCTTAGAAGCGCAGCTAAGCAAGACCTAACCGTAGGGCCCTTGGGTGACGACGGCTGGCGGCAGGTCCGCATGCAAACGAGCATCACTCTTCCAAGCCCGGTCTGGCCCGGATTGCCGGCTTTACGTCGGGGAGAACTGGTTCTAGCCGTACCACACCTAAATTTTGCATCAACTGATATAGCCGGGCTTGACGGCCAGAAAACACAGTTTTTTGCCCGTTTTTCTCCGCAACGGCCCTTGCAGCCGGACGGATTGTTGCTTGTTTGACGGCAACTTAGCATTATCTTTTTGTAATCTGGTCAGAATGGTATATTGAGTGCATCCCTTTTTTGGCCCCTGAATGCGAATTTAGATGCTAGGGTCTAGGTTTCCGCTAGTCCACCGGAGAAAGATACAAAGTGAGTAATTTTAGTCGCAATATCGCTCTTTGGGTGATCATCGCCCTCTTGGTACTGGCGCTGTTTAATCTTTTTCAGGGCCCTGGGACGGGGGGCTCCGCCACCACGCTGGCCTATTCCCAGTTTATTTCGGAAGTGGAAAGCGGCCAGGTCCGCGATGTAACAATTCAAGGCAACACCATTAGCGGCCATTACACCGGTGGTACGCCTTTCAATTCCTATGCGCCCAACGATCCTGATATGGTGCGCAAATTGAACCAGCATGGGGTGACGATTTCCGCCGCTCCGGACGAGGAAGGTACGCCTACTCTGTTCGCGATCCTTCTCAACTGGTTTCCCATGCTGTTGTTGATCGGCGTTTGGATCTTTTTCATGCGGCAGATGCAATCGGGTGGCGGCAAGGCCATGGGCTTTGGCAAATCCAAAGCACGGCTTTTGACGGAACGTCAGGGCCACGTGACATTTGGCGACGTGGCTGGAATCGACGAGGCTAAGGAAGAGCTAGAAGAAATCGTCGAGTTCCTGAAGGACCCACAGAAATTCCAGCGCTTAGGCGGCCGCATTCCCAAGGGCTGTTTGCTGGTGGGCCCGCCGGGCACCGGTAAGACGCTGCTGGCGCGCGCTATTGCAGGCGAAGCCAATGTGCCGTTCTTCACTATTTCCGGTTCCGATTTTGT
>CAXGCE010000535.1:0-2043 GCA_964007795.1 uncultured Alphaproteobacteria bacterium
CCGTGAAGTTTGTCTTGGTAACAACTCCATGCATACTGCCCTATTGCCGCCGTGCCAATAGACCCTTGATCTCTCGCCATTCGATGGCACGTAGTAGCAGCGCTGCTAACCCATAGCTTGTCAGTCCTACGGCGACCATTATTACCAACCCGAAGAAGCGGTTTGCCTCACCCGCGGTGAACAGGGCGCCGAGCCATTTCTTCAAGCACCACAGCAGTAGGCCCATGAGAAGGGAGGCTCCGATGGAACGGGCTAGCCGTATGAGCAACTGTCGGTCCGCGATGAAGTTACCACGCTTATGCAATGTCCACGACAGAAGACCTACGTTTAACCAGGCGGCGATTGCCGTAGCCAGGGCTAGTCCTGCATGAAGGAGATACTGCATAAGTATCAGGTTCAGAACCACATTAACCACTACCGCTACGATTCCCACCATTACTGGCGTCCGTGTGTCACGTCGTGCAAAAAAGGCTGGTCCCAGGACCTTGACTAGCACATAGGCAGGCAGTCCTATCGTATAGGCTGTCAGGGCAAAGGCCGTGGCGCGGCTATCGCTGGGGCTGAATTGTCCGCGTTGGAACAATGTTAGGATCAATTCATCAGCTATCACCAAAAAGGCGACCATGGCTGGTAAGGCCAAGAATAACGTGAGTTCTATGGCGCGGTTGAGTGCAGCAATTGCTCCTGCTTGATCGTTTTGAGCAAGCAAACGGGATAGCAGGGGTAATATGGCGGTACCCACGGCAACGCCAACCACACCGATGGGTAACTGGTTCAATCTGTCGGCGTAGAATAGGAAAGAGACGGATCCTTTTGGTAGCAACGAAGCAAGAACGATATCTATCACTAGGTTGATCTGCACCACGCCGGCGCCAAGGACTGCAGGCAACATCAACCGCAACAACTCACGCACCTTGGGCGTCAGCCGGGGCAGAGGCAGTCGCAGGCCGATACCGGCACGTTGACAGGCAAAGGCTACCCACACCATTTGCATCGCACCCGCCGCTGCTACGCCCCAGGCCAGCGCGTGACCTGGACTAGGCATTTGAGGGGCCGCTAGGGTAATGGCCGTGATCAGGCAGATGTTCAACAGCACCGGCGTGGCGGCCACGGCGGCAAACCGTTGCAGGGAGTTCAAGACACCGCCCATCAGGGATACCAGCGAGATGAACAGCAAATAAGGAAAGGTGATGCGGGTAAAAGTAACTGCCAGATCGAACCGATTGGGGTCATCCACGAACCCTGGCGCTAGGTATTGCATCAACCAGGGCATGGCAACCTGTGCCAGGGTGACAAAAATTAGTAAGGACAGCAACAGAACGCTCAACGCCTGTTCAGCGAATGCGCGGGCGTGCATTTGGCTCCGATTGGCCAGAAGGTCCGAAAACAACGGCACGAATCCGGCGTTTAAAGCTCCTTCTGCGAATAGGCGGCGAAAAAAATTTGGCAACTTGAATGCTACAAAAAAGGCATCCGCTACGGGACCAGCGCCTAAAATGCCGGCGATAAGGATATCCCGCACAAAGCCCAAAATTCGGCTCACCATGGTGTAGCCGCCCACGGTGGCAATGGCGCCAAACAGATTCATGCCGAATGGATACCGGAATTAGATGGCCAGAAAAAGGCGCTTGTTGAGCGCGCAATAGATTTTTGGAGAGTGCTGCGTACAGGATGATGGAAAGATATTTGTAATAACACCTTGGTAAGGCCTTTACCCTAATTTGCATAATCCCATGAGAACTGCCCGCCGGTATCACCAGTCAGATCGAATTGTTTTGTTTACATGCTACGATTGAGTTGAGCGGGGCTGGTGAAGCAGACAGAGGCTACGCGGTTATTTCAGCGGAGGCTAAGGATTTGGCAAATTAACCAGCAGATATAACAAACAAGTCCAATGGTCAGGGCACCTCCGTGTAAAGGACAATCAGCCTGGAAAACTGCAAAGAGAAATTCAGATCTTTTCGGCTGACGATACGCTGACCTGCAATCGGAATCAGGCGGTGGCAAGTTTGTCTTCTGCGTTTGCCATATTGCTCTCTGATT
>CAXGCE010000536.1:0-2031 GCA_964007795.1 uncultured Alphaproteobacteria bacterium
CCACTGAACTGACCGATGCCGTATTGCACCAGCTGCAGCGCCTGAACGATAGTTAATTAATACCAGAACCAGGAAAGGCCATGAAAATGTCCCAAGGTGTAATATCAGCCGACTGCCATATTGATCTAATCTGGTTGCCGCCCGAGCTGTTCACGGAAGCAGCGCCCTCCTCCATGAAGGACCGCATGCCTTACGTGACAGATGGACCTAAAGGGCCCACATGGGTTTCAAAAAATGGCAGTCAGTTCGGGTTACAAAACGGCATGGGCTCAGCTGGCCGAGAATACGTGCCCGGCGTTATTCACCGCTCTGACCGGATGGCGGAACAGGGTCTCTACGAGGACGGCAAGAACGGCATCCGCCGGCTAACTGAGCCGGACCTGCGTATAAAGGACCAGGACCTCGACGGTGTAGTGGGCGAAGTGCTGTATGGCATCCTGGGTGGCGCGGCTCGCTTGAATGATCCGGATGCTTCCATCGTTATGATGCAGATATATAACGACTGGCTGGCGGAATTTACGTCTACCTATCCTGATCGACTGGCCGGAATCGCCTCCATACCGGGTCATGATATTGATGCTGCAGTGGCTGAGATCGAACGCGTAGCCGAGCGAGGTGTCGTGCGTGGATTAGAAATTCCCTCAATTCCCGATGGCAAACCTCTCTACCACAAACACTGGGACCCCGTATTCGCGGCTGCGGCGGCCTCAAAACTGCCTGTGCATTTTCATACGGGCGGTGCCAAACCGCCTGACTTTGATTCCATGGAACCCTTGGAGGCAAGGCAGGCGTTTGCCGTTTTTATCACCGCCTTTCAAATGCAGATGAGTAATAAGCTGATGGAGATCATATTTGGCGGTAAGCTGGAAACCCACCCAGAGCTAAAGGTTGTGATCGGTGAAAGCGGGATCGGGTGGATTCCGTATATCTTGCAGCATATGGATCTGGAATGGGAGGATCAGTTCAGAGACCTGACCCTGACGATGAAACCGTCGGAATATTGGTATAGGCAATGCTACGCTACCTTTCAAAGCGATCCTGTGGGCATTGAAATGGTGAAGCATCTGGGCGAGGATAATATTATGTGGGGCTCGGACTTCCCGCACCCAGACGGCATCTGGCCCGATAGTCAAGAATTTATTGAGCGAGAAATGGGACATCTGCCTGACACGGTGCGTCGGAAGACCACCTACAACAATGCAGCAAATCTTTACGGTTTTCCGACGTAGTGACGGACTGTTCTAACCCGACGCCCTGGACAGATACGACCACCCTAGCCGACTTGCCGCGTTTGGCTGCGGATCGCTGGGGCGGTCGACAGGCCCTGTTGTTCAACGAAGAGTCGCAGACCTTTGACGATATCACCCGATTGTCGAATCAGGCTGCGTGCGGCCTGATTGCGGCTGGCGTCTGTGTGGGCGACCGTGTGGGTGTCTGGCTGAATAATTGTTCGGAATGGGTTCACCTAATCTTTGCCATTGCCCGTGTTGGCGCCATCATGGTGCCCATAAACAGTCGTTTCCGTACGGAAGACGTGGCTTATGTTCTAAGCCAATCCGAATGCAGCACACTTATCACACATGACCATTCAGGGCCCATAGACTATTGGGCCATGGCACAGGAGATGCCGCCAAATTCAGACCAGTTCCCCTATTTAAAGCGGATCATTATCAAGACCAGGGACCCTGACGCCTCAGCACCCATCGGCACAACGCATTGGGCGGCCATTGCGAGTAATGCAGACAATGAATTGGAAGGCGAATTGCAACGCCGTGCCGACGCAGTGGGCCGGGATGATCCCGCCTTTATCATGTACACTTCCGGCACCACCGGTTTTCCCAAGGGGGTGGTCCGCAGCCACGGTTTTCTGCGCAACCAGGTAGACCGAGTTAAACACCTTGGCACTACGGAGCGGGACGTGATGTACGACTATCTGCCTCTGTTTCATATCTTCGGCTATCTGGACGGGCCCATGTTGTCCATGGCCGCGGGCAACAGGCTTATCCTGACGGAAACTTTTGACCCGGAAGC
>CAXGCE010000537.1:0-2030 GCA_964007795.1 uncultured Alphaproteobacteria bacterium
CATCAAGTCGTTAATCAAGACTGTTGGTACAACTCTCCGCCATCACCCTGTCGCGGGAAGCCAGCGAAGACAATTCAAATTTTCTTAATGGGCCGTAATCTAATCTCGATGCATTTCACCCCTTCCAATATGATGAAAAAGGAGCAATATGATAGCTTGGTGCGTTAGTCCATGGGGCCTCGCAGGGAGTTTTGTGGAGTGTTGGCGACGATGGTGGTGCTGGTGGGCAGCAAGTTGTCCGGCAACGGGTCAGGTGATGATCACAATGACGGCGGCGTCGATGTGGTCACCAAGACCAAACCGAAGACCAAGAAGCCCTCTATGTACCGGGTACTGTTACTAAACGATGACTACACGCCCATGGAATTTGTCGTGCACGTGTTGGAACGCTATTTCAATAAGGACCAACAGGAAGCGACACAGATCATGTTACATGTGCACCAAAAGGGCATAGGGGTATGTGGCATCTATCCCTTCGAAATTGCGGAAACGAAGGTCATGCAAGTGACTGACCTGGCGCGTAAGAACCAACATCCTTTGCAGTGTACAATGGAAAAAATTTAAGGAACTAATCTTGGCATCATTCGCGGCGGAACTTGAACAAAGCCTGCATCGGGCACTGCTTAGCGCCAACGAGCAGCGGCATGAATTCGCGACGCTGGAGCATCTTTTGCTCGCTCTGTGCGATGACAATGACGCGCGGGCGGTGCTGCGGGCTTGTAACGTCGAAATTGATCAGTTGCGCGAACAGTTGGCCAGCTATCTGGAAGAGGATCTCGCTTCTCTAACCATCGACGACGAGGAGGAACCTAAACCCACCGCGGGCTTTCAGCGGGTCATTCAGCGCGCCGTCTATCACGTACAATCTTCCGGCCGAGACGAGGTTACTGGCGCCAATGTTCTAGTTGCAATTTTCGCCGAGCGGGAAAGCCATGCGGCTTATTTCCTCCAAGAACAAGATATGACCCGTCTGGATGCGGTCAGCTATCTCTCCCACGGCGTTGCCAAGGCGCCCGGCATGAGTGCCGAACGCACCGTCCGCGGGGCGGAGGAGAAGGAGGATGACGAGGGAAACATCAAATCTAATGACGAGGCCTTGGCTGCCTATTGCATTGACCTGAACGATAAGGCTCGTAACGGGCGCATCGACCCTGTCATCGGTCGCGCGGAAGAGCTGGAGCGGGTGATCCAGATCCTCTGTCGGCGGCAAAAAAACAATCCACTCCTGGTGGGCGATCCTGGCGTAGGCAAGACAGCCATCGCCGAAGGTTTGGCCCGCCGCGTCGTGCTGGGCGAGGTTCCAGAGGTGCTGCGCGATACCACCATTTTTTCCCTTGATATGGGAGCTCTTTTGGCAGGCACACGCTATCGCGGCGATTTCGAGGAACGGCTGAAGGCGGTAATAGCGGAGCTGGAAAACCATGCTGATGCTATTCTATTCATCGACGAAATTCACACGGTGATCGGCGCGGGCGCTACCTCAGGCGGTGCCATGGACGCTTCCAACATGCTGAAGCCGGCCCTAGCTAGCGGCACAATTCGCTGTATGGGCTCTACTACCTATAAGGAATATCGCGGCTATATTGAGAAGGACCGGGCGCTTCTGCGGCGGTTCCAGAAGATTGATGTGAACGAGCCGACGGTTGGCGACGCGATGAAAATCCTTAAGGGTCTGAAGCCATATTTCGAGGATTATCATCGTATCCGTTATACCGGCGATGCCATCAAGGCTGCGGTTGAGCTTTCATCGAAATACATCAACGACCGCAAGCTGCCTGATAAGGCCATCGACGTTATTGATGAAGTGGGGGCCGCACAAATGTTGCTTCCCGAACATCGGCGCAAAAAGACCATTTCTGCCAAAGATGTGGAAAACGTGGTGGCCAAAATCGCCCGCATACCGCCCAAGACCGTCTCTAAGGACGATAAGGCCAGCTTGGCTAATCTTGAAAACGACCTGAAATCTGTGGTGTTTGGCCAGGACAAGGCTATCGGTGCCTTGGCTACGGCCCTGAAAATGTCTCGCGCCG
>CAXGCE010000538.1:0-2029 GCA_964007795.1 uncultured Alphaproteobacteria bacterium
CAGTTCCAGCAATTTTTTTTGCCCACCAGACAGATTGCCCGACAGTTCGTCGGCGACCTGGCCTAGTTGGAGAAACTCAATTACCTCGTCTGCATTTTTACGTACCTGTTTTTCTTCCTGACGAACCTTGGATGGGCGGAGCCAGGCGTCTAACAGACGTTCGCCGGATTGACTGCCCGGCACCATCATCAAATTATCCCGCACCGTCAGGGTCGAAAACTCATGGGCGATCTGGAAAGTACGTAACATGCCTTTGGCGAACAAATCGTGGGGCGGCAAGCCGGTGATATCCGTTCCGTCCAGAAATACCTTGCCCGAGGTCGGCTTATAGGCACCTGCGATAATATTGAAGAGTGTGGTCTTGCCGGCGCCGTTGGGGCCAATCAGGCCAGTAATATGGCCACCTTCTATGGCAAGCGACACGCCGTCAACGGCGCGAATGCCGCCAAAGTGCATGTGCAGGTCTTCGACCTGGATCATAAGACTACGAAATTGCGGGGGACGGACGTGGCCGTCCCCCGCAATTAGGATCTTTTGCGGTCAAACCAGGATCAACGGAAACGTGCCGTTGTGTTCTTGCCGCCTGAGACCAGAATTTCCCGATAGTTACCGGCACTCTCGCCCGCGCCGATGAGTTCCACGGCCGAAGCGCCCACATAGTCTACGTCGCCACCGTCCTTCAAAATTTTCAAGGCCTTGGCAAGTTCGCCAGGATAAATCTTGGTTCCTGGCGCATTTGCTACGCCCATCACCTTGTCCTTGAACATCTTGGATTGGGAGGAGCCCGCTGCCTGCATGGCTAACATGATTAATGCGGCGGCGTCATAGGATTCGGAAGTGAACGGTCCTGCCTTGAAGCCAGCGGCCTTAGCCATTTCGCTGAACTTAGTGGCACCGGGACTGTCCGTGCCGGGTACCGTTCCGTATGAGCCGTTCAGGTCACTGCCAATGTCTTTTGGCAGGCTGTCACCGATCATACCGTCGGGCAGGACAAAGGTTTCAAACGCACCGGTGTCAAGCGCGGCCTGAATGATACCTTTGCCACCCTGGTTCAGATAACCCGCAACGATTAGCACCTCGCCACCGGCCGCGGCCAACGCCCCCACTTCCGCGGTATAGTCGCCCTTGCCATCTTCATGGGCAGCGGAAATCGTAATCTTGCCGCCAGCTTTTTCAAAATTGGTCTTGATGCTGTTGGCCAAGCCCTTTCCATAGTCGTTGTTGGTGTAGGTTAGGGCTGCCGATTTCACGCCCTTGTCTTGTAATACGGCGGTAAGCACCTGGCCCTGACGAGCATCCGATGGGGCAGTGCGGAAGAACAGGCCATTGTCCTTGATTGTGGATAGCGCCGGTGAGGTGGCTGAAGGTGAGACCATGACAATGCCATTTGCCAAAGCCACATTCTGCAGCATTGCTGTAGTCACGCCAGAGCAGTCGCCGCCGACGATGGCATTGATCTTGTCAGAAGTGACTAAACGCTCTGTGGTCGCAATGGCTGCAGCGCTATCAATGCAAGTGGTGTCGCCGCGCACGGGGATTACCTTGGCACCTCCCAATAGGGCACCCGATTTGGAGACCTCCTTGATCGCCAGTTCTGCGCCGGCGGCCATGTCCGGGGTGAGAGATTCAATCGGACCGGTGTAGCCCAGGATGACCCCTAGTTTGATGGTTTCGGCGCTGGTCATAGATACCATGGCCGTGCTCGCAAGAGCAGCTATGGCCGTAGCGAATAACATTCTTTTCATTGTCTTCCTCCCTGCAGTACAATTTTAGGGGATCTGGTAGATCCCGGTACGGCATAATAAGTCGAAACCGTCTAAAAATAGAAACACTTTAGGACTCTGTAGCCCAATTCCACGCTAGGAATTTAGCAAATAAGGCCCCTAAAAAAGCCGGCCCCCATTTGCGATCTTTCTGTTGGGTTCTACCAGTACCACCGCTCCGGCGTCATCGGGAAATCCCAGGACAAGAATTTCCGACATGAAATTGCCAATCTGCTTTTTTGGGAAGTTGGTCACCGCGGCTACCT
>CAXGCE010000539.1:0-2026 GCA_964007795.1 uncultured Alphaproteobacteria bacterium
GCAGTCTGATTGGCTATGACCCAAGGCGGCCTTCCCTTAGCAATTTTGCGCGGAAAACTGCAGTCACTTCAGTTGGTTCGTCAATTTGCCAGAAAGCACCTTGTATATAACCCTGATGGCGAAACCGCCCATGCTATGCCACCAATGGCACGACCTCTTTCATGAAGTGCGTCATATTCTCAATGGTTTTGGACACCGGCGGCGTTCGGAAATCAAAAACCACTTCGTGCACGCCCATGGCCTGATAGTCGCGGATATCCTGGGCGATGCGTTCCGGCGATCCAGTGAACAAAAGGCGGCCATGTCCTTCCGGCACCAGGCCGGGATCATAGGATGGCGCCTTGAAGGAAATGGTTAGGTCGTCATAGTCACGCCCCTCGACCTCCATCAGAGCCTTTAGCCGATCGAGTAGGTTCCGGAATTCCTCAGGGGGGAGTGGTGAGGCGGAGGTGGCACCTACAGGATGCCAGCCATCGGCATATTTTGAGACCCGTCTGAGCGCAGCACTGCTGTGGCCACCAATCCATATTGGTGGATGGGGGTCCTGCACCGGATGGGGCATACAGCGCAATTCCTTAAAGGAATAGAATTCGCCGTCATGGGAAACAGGGTCCTGGGTCCAGCACTTCTTGAAGATCTCTAGATATTCGTTGCTGGCCGCACCCCGCTTGTCGAAATCGGGGGCCGAAAGAGCCTCAAACTCTTCCCGCATCCAACCAACGCCTACGCCGACGGTTAGCCGGCCCTTAGACAGCACATCGATGGTGGCCAGCATCTTGGCCGTGGCCAGGGGATTACGATGGGGTAGGATCATAACCGAATTGACAAGGCGCACTGTCTCGGTGATGCCGGCAACAAAGGACATCAAATTCAGCTGTTCCAGGGCATCACCCACACCTGGAAATCCGCCATCTACGGTGTAGGGATACGACGATGAAATCTCTACTGGAAAGACGATGTGATCACCGAAGACGATGGTAGAGTAGCCCAGATTCTCGCCCGCCTTAGCGATGGCGCTAATATCATCCGGATTGCCCAGCGGGCCCCGTGTTGGCAGATAAAATCCGTATCGCATATGTCTTTAACTCCCCCATTTTCAGTACCGTCCGGCAAATAATCGTCATGGGCAAGCGACGGGCCCTCTTGAATCTTTCACATTTGCCCATGCTGCCAATTAACAGTGGAAAATTCTGTGTAATGATAGGAGGGGTCCTCACGCCAATCCAGCTCGCCGCCAATTCTGGGCTTTTAAAAATCTACATGGCTTGCCCCAACAAGGGCCGGATGCAACTAATATTCCGCCCACCAGAATAAACCGAATGCGGCCGGTACAAGTGGTGAAATAGTCGTCCCGGTAATAGGGCGACTGCCGGTCGAAAATTCCGTTCTGTGTTGGACTGAGTTAAAATTGTCGATTAGTTCCCTGTCCCGCTGGGGGAATATACTTTCCAATACATGCACACCGCTGTGTTAATGAGCTGCAATCATGTCAGGCGATAAAGCATTATCCACATTGGCGTGGAATAGTGGAACCGCTATGCTGGCCGAACCACCCGTTTCAGGCGTACCCAGCCCACGTCACGCCCGCAGAATGGCCGCCGATGGGTGCCTGTGATGCGAAAACCCTGCGAGCGGTACCAATCCAGAGTGCGTTTGCCTGCTGCTAGGCATTGTAGGGTCATGGCACCTCCAACGGTCTTTTGCGCCGTATCCAACAGTGCACCGCCAATCTTGAGGCCTTGCAAATCAGGTTCCACGAACAAGTACCATACATGCCGCTGAGCCAGATGAACGTCGGCAAAACCAGCCACTAGATTAGGCAGTTCCGCGATCAGCCGATACCGATCCCCTCGCCCCAACGGCGCGCCATCATCAAACATGGTCATGGCGTGTGGCAGCTTATCCGGTACTTCGGACGCCATCCAGGCTGCGGCGGTAATCTGTCCGCACCGGATGTCATCCACGGGTCGGGCTGGGCGGATAGTGAACGGAGTGTCCGCGATTAAATCCATGTTGTGAGCTTATG
>CAXGCE010000540.1:0-2023 GCA_964007795.1 uncultured Alphaproteobacteria bacterium
GTCACAGAGCACCGGTTTTACCCAAACGTAAACGGTTCTTCTTGGCGAAGAGAATCCGCGTAATCCCCCGCGGGCACGTTCCGCGTCGAAGGGTCCCTCGGGTCGTGGCCAGCGATTACCGCAAGCATGAGGGCGGCGTCCTCGACCGAGCGGGCAAAGACGCCCACCGTATCCAGCCAGTGCGATTGCGCCAGTATCCCGGTGCGGGGGATCAGCCCGTGGCTGGGCTTGAAGCCGACGACCCCGCAAAAGGAGGCCGGGCGGATGGTTGAACCGTTGGTTTGGCTGCCGACGGCCAACGGCACCATATAAGAGGCGACGGCGGCGGCCGATCCGCTGGACGAACCGCCGGGCGTATGTTTCGGGTTATGGGGGTTCCTGGTTTTTCCAGGCCCGTAAACGGCTAATTCTGTGGTGACTGTCTTCCCCATGATGACGGCACCAGCTTCTTCCAGCAGGCTGACGACCCTGCAGTCCTCCATCGGCTGGCGGCCAGAATTGAGAACAGTTCCGTTTTCCGTCGGCAGACATTCGGTATCGAAGATATCCTTGATACCGACGGGAATGCCGTGCAACGGCCCCACCGGACCACCCGCCTGACGCTGGGCATCGAGCATCCGGGCCTGGTCGAGGGCGTAGTCGGGTTTCAGGTGCGCCCAGGCCTCAATTTCACCATCGGCTTGCTCGATCCTGTCAAGACAGGCCTGGACTAATTCTTCGGAAGTGACCTCGCCGTTGCGTATTTGACGAATAGCCTTGACAGCGGAGAGTTCAAACAATGACATTCGCGTAAAGTTCCTAGTGCCTGATGCGGGTAGGGCATTGGAGTTGTGGGCAAGTCTTTACTTCTTACGCAGGCACGTATCCCAGAAGTCATAGACGACCAGCACCAGGACCATGAAACAGATCACCCAAAACGGAAGGCCACCCCAAAATCCAGCGGCACCGGACGAAATACTTTCCGCCAGACCGAGAACAAATGCGCTGACCAGAAGCGTTCCGATTAATCCGAAAATTTTTTCAAGGGTGGCTAGAGACATAATATGTTCACTCCTTAAAACACCTCTCGCATTTTGTTCAGATGATATCTCATCTCATTTAATCTTAAGGAATATATTTGCCAAAAAAGTAATCAGGTAGCCATAGCGCAATCTCTGGAAACTGATACATCATGACCATGATGAAAATGACGATGGCGAGATAGGGCATAATGCCCTTGAAAATATCCATCAATTCGATGGCTTTTCCCAACACCCCTTTCAGGTAATAGGCGGACATGGCCATGGGCGGGGTTAGGAACGAGGTTTGCAAGTTGAGTGCCACCAGCATGGCGAAGAAATAGGGGTTAACGCCGAAAGTGGGGAGCATGGGTAAGAAGATTGGCACAAAGATGATCAGGATTTCCGACCATTCCAGGGGCCAGCCGAGAAGGAAGATGATGATCTGCACCATGACCAGGAACTGCCATGGCTGAAGGTTAAATCCGAGAATGAAATGCTCGATGATTTCGTGGCCGCCCAGGTATGAGAACACGGACGCAAAGGTCCATGATCCGACAAACAGCCAGCAGACCATCGCCGTTGCTTTGGCTGTCAGGTAGACGGACTCTTTAAGCATCACCCAGTTGAGAGAGCGATAGAGCCCCGCCAGTATAAGCCCGCCAAATGCGCCCATGGCGGCGGCTTCCGCGGGCGTCGCTAGGCCGCCCAGAATTGATCCAAGTACCAGCATAATAAGGGCTGTCAATGGAACAAAGGAGGTCAGAAGCTGTAGGTAGACAACGCGCCTAGGCGGAACATCCTCGTCGCGTGGTTTTGGCGCAATCGACGGATTAATCATGACGCGGAACATGACATAGACGATGTAGGATCCAGCTAGGAGGAACCCTGGGATAATGGCTGCCGCATAAAGCCGCAATGGGGATAATTCGGCAATCGCCGCATAGACAATCAGCATGATCGAGGGCGGAATCAAAATTCCGAGCGTACCGCCGGCACAGATGACGCCAGAGGCGAAACTCTTG
>CAXGCE010000541.1:0-2019 GCA_964007795.1 uncultured Alphaproteobacteria bacterium
TGGGGTCAATTTGAGAATGAATTTTCGGCATCGGATGGGAGCCCGTACTATAATGATTTGCGTTACCACTATTAACGGGACATACCCGTTCGTCAATCGCAACCGATGGTTGGCCAGTGTCCTGGGTTTTGGACGCCGAAACGGCTACCGGTATCAAAATACATCTGTCTATTTACCTGAATTTCAAAGTGCCAGGTTTGGGATTTGATAAATGCAGTGCTGGCCGCACGCCACACTTTTCGCTACGATCAAGTATGGCATTCTTATTGCGGCATATTGCGCGTTATGCGGTACGGAAAATTGCATCTGACCCTGTGGCCCGAGATCAGGCAACTCGCGCTGCGCGTGGTGTCGCGAAGGAAGTCAAGCAGATCGCTCGCGACGAGTACCCAGCTAAGGCAGCTGGCCGAGCCATGCGCCGGGCCATAAATAAATTGCAGGGTCGTTAAACCAAGACCTTGTCCACCAGAAGCGCACCCCGTGCCGCCATAAAATATAAACCCATATGGTGAGTGGGAGCCTGAGGATGGGCCGCGGCGGCACCTAATTTCAGTTCTTCAGCCACCGCCCTGGGCAAGTCAAAAGTAGCGCAGCCCTGGTTATAGACATATACGTCCCGCAACGCTGGCGCCATACCGTGATTGCGGGCAGAAAGCAGAGTAAGAACCATATCCATAACGCAAATGTCTGTGCAGATGCCCACGACAAGAACGTCGCTGATCTGATTCACGTTTAACCAATCCAACAAGGCGTTGGTTCCGTTGGATTGATATGCGCCGATAAATCCATTTATGCAGTCTTTTCGAACGAGGGTCGCACTCGCTGTTTCCTCCAGCCACAAAAGTTCTGGCACAAAGTCTTCCTCGCCCGTCCCAATTTCGCAATGAGGTGGATATGGCAGCTCGGCCTTGCCCGGTTGATGACTATCCAAGAATGCCAGTATGGGAAAGTCACGCTCTTTGAAATCCCTGGCAAGCCGATCGGCTTCGTCGACCATTCGGCTGACTTGCGGGTTCTCGGTCGGCGGTGCCAAATTTCCGGCACCAACTGTGGCGAACCCGTTGACAATATCGACAATAATTAGTCCGGGCTTTCGTGGTTTGGAAGACAGATCCAGAGACGTCATGGCCAATGGCACGGCCTGTTGCAATTCGGTTAAGAGGTTATCGGTCATGTCTTTTCCTTCTGGCCGAAAAATCGCCCTGATATCTTTCCCGGACAGCCTAACGGGTGTATGAAGGCCGTCCAAGTCACTAATCAAAGAAATAGGATCGCGCATATGATCCCGCGCTACACGCGCCCTGAAATGGCTCATATTTGGTCGGCCGCAAGCAAATTCGAAATCTGGTTCGAAATCGAGGCCCATGCCTGCGATGCCCAGGCTAAACTAGGCGTAATTCCGCAACAGGCCGCGAAAGAAATCTGGGAAAAGGGCACTTTTGAAGTAGCCCGCATCGACGCCATAGAAGCGGAAATTCATCACGATATGCTAGCCTTTTTGACAAATCTAGCGGAACACGTAGGCCCATCGGCCCGTTTCGTGCATCAGGGTATGACCTCGTCTGATGTGCTGGACACCTGTTTCAATGTTCAATTGGTCAAGGCCACCGACATTCTGCTCGACGACATGGATCGACTACTCGCCGTCCTAAAACGCCGGGCCATTGAACATAAAAACGACATTTGCATCGGACGCAGCCACGGTATTCATGCCGAACCAACGACATTTGGTCTAAAAATTGCCCAGGCTTATGCTGAGTTCGATCGGTGCAGAATGAGGTTAGAGAGAGCCCGAAAAGAAATCGCCACTTGTGCCATTTCCGGCGCCGTGGGTACCTTCGCTAACATCGACCCCACAGTCGAGGCTCACGTAGCCAATGCCATGGGCTTGGAGATAGAACCAATTTCGACCCAGGTGATCCCCCGTGACCGTCATGCGATGTATTTTTCTACATTAGCGGTTATCGCTTCCTCAATTGAACGTCTAGCGACCGAAATCCGCCACCTTCAACGTTCGGA
>CAXGCE010000542.1:0-2017 GCA_964007795.1 uncultured Alphaproteobacteria bacterium
GGCTTCGTCCTCATCTTCTTCGTCCAACATAATGGGGCCAGAATCTAGACCCTTGGCGTCCACGTCACGGTCGACAAATTCGATATATGCCAGGGGCGCGCAATCACCATAGCGGAAATTGGCTCTGATGATCCGTATGTAGCCTCCCGAGCGATCCTTGTAGCGTTCGGCGAGAACATCAAACAATTTCGCGACCATGGCGCGATCTTGCAGGCGTGCGTAAGCAAGACGCCGGGCATGTAGATCACCCCGTTTCGCTAGGGTTACCAGTTTCTCGACAATCGGACGCAACTCCTTTGCCTTGGGTAGGGTAGTCTTGATCTGTTCGTGCTTGATCAAGGCTGATGCCATGTTAGCAAACATAGCCTTGCGATGGGCACTGTCACGGTTCAATCTGCGTCCACTTTTGCGGTGCCGCATGTGGTTGCTCCTTTTCCCAACCCGCCACAGAAACCAGAGTATAAGTATTCAATCTAAAATTCGGTTTCCATCTGTTTCGCCAGATCATCAATATTCTCTGGCGGCCATTCGACGACTTCCATGCCCAGATGTAGGCCCATCTGAGTCAGAACCTCCTTGATCTCGTTCAAGGACTTCCGACCGAAATTCGGCGTGCGAAGCATCTCAGATTCAGTTTTCTGCACGAGATCGCCTATATAGATGATGTTGTCGTTCTTAAGGCAATTGGCCGAGCGCACGGACAACTCCAGTTCGTCGACCTTGCGCAACAGGTTGCGATTGATGCGTGGCTGTTCCGGTTCGAGATGCACGGGCTCTTGGCGCGGCTCTTCGAAGTTAATAAACAGCTGCAACTGGTCCTGTAAAATTCGGGCGGCGAAGGCGATTGCATCTTCCGGCGTCACCGTACCGTCAGTCTCCACGTCCATGGTCAGTTTGTCATAGTCCAAAATTTGTCCTTCGCGGGAGTTCTCCACACGATAGGCAACCTGACGCACGGGACTGAAAACGCTATCCACCGGGATTAGGCCGATTGGGCTGTCTTCGCTGCGGTTATTTTCGGCCGCGAGATAACCCTTGCCGCTATCGACGGTGAATTCCATGGATAACTTAGCACCTTCGTCCAAATGGCAGATAACTAACTCCGGATTCACCACTTCAATATCCGGACCCATTTCCAGGTTAGCTGCCAATATAGGGCCCGGTCCTTCTGCCTTCAAGGTCATGCGGCGGGGACCTTCATTGTGCAGATGCACCGCTAGACCCTTGATGTTGAGCACGATGTCCGTCACATCCTCGCGCACGCCGGGGATGGAGGAGAATTCATGCAATACGCCATCGATCTGCAGCGACGTTACCGCCGCACCATGCAAAGATGAAAGCAAAATGCGCCGCAGCGCATTGCCCAGGGTCAAGCCAAAGCCGCGTTCCAGCGGCTCGGCCACCAATGTTGCCTTACGATCCGGATCCACATCCGAATCAACGCTCAATTTTTTGGGTTTAATAAGTTCTTGCCAGTTTTTCTGGATCACGTTGTATCCTCGCGCTCGCCAATCGCCGCACTCGGGACATCCCGAAACATCTTATCCCTGCTCCACTAGCCCGATTAGGTGCCAGGGTTGGGATCAGACCCGCCGCCGTTTAGGTGGCCGACAACCATTATGTGGTATCGGAGTTACGTCCTTGATAAAAGTAATGGTAAAGCCCACCGACTGTAGAGCCCTCAGCGCGGATTCCCGCCCCGAGCCAGGCCCCCTCACAAACACTTCAAGTGACTTCATACCATGTTCCTGGGCTTTCTTACCGGCATCTTCCGCCGCCATCTGGGCTGCGTACGGCGTTGATTTGCGGGAGCCCTTGAATCCCTGGGCGCCGGCCGACGACCAGGCAATGACATTTCCTTGTACGTCCGAAATGGAAATCATAGTGTTGTTGAATGTCGCATTAACATGCGCCACACCGGAGATGATGTTTTTCTTCTCGCGACGGCGGACGCGTGTACGTTCCTTTGCCATCTCCTGAATTACGCCTTTTTCTTGCCAGTAACGGGCCGTGCCGG
>CAXGCE010000543.1:0-2016 GCA_964007795.1 uncultured Alphaproteobacteria bacterium
ATGCGGAACATATCTCGGACATCTTGGATATGGGCTGCGGGTTCGGCAAGAGCACCCATCCTTTCGCACAAGGCTTCCCGTCCGCCAGGATTGAAGCCATAGATTTGTCGGCTCCCTGTGTCACTCTTGGCGCCCGTGATGCACAGGACAGAGGCGAAGACAATATTAAATTCCGTCAAATGAATGCTTACGAGACGGTCTATGACGATGGCAGTTTTGATTTGGTGACCTCAACCATGCTGATCCATGAAATGCCGCCCAGTGAAATCGGGCGCTTGTTTGATGAATCGGTACGCGTTTTAAGGCCCGGCGGACGCATTGCCCACCTGGACTTCTATGCCATTGACGGCCCTTTTGCCCGCTTCATCCACTATGGTCACGGACGCCGTAATAATGAGCCTTTCATGCAGCCTTGGGCGGAATTGGATGTGGTGGAGGCTCTTAGTAATCGTGGGTTTGCTAACATCGAGATTATTCCTTTTCAGGAAGCTGAAGGAGTCAATCCAGGCGATCATCAGGCATGGCGCTTTCCCTGGACAGTGATCCACGCCGAGAAGCCAGCAGCTGTATAAACCGTGGAGACCTTAAACCAAACGCTCGAATAGAGGATTGCCTGTCGCGAGCAACAGCGGTCCAGGTATGTTCAATCGACTACGGGATTTCTCATTTGGCTGGATTTAACGGAGGTAGAATGAACCAACACTATGAATTGGATGCATCGGTAGTCCACAAAACTTGGAACAAAGGCATCGAACCGCGCCTGACGATCGAGTCAGGCGACACGATTAGTTTCGGCACACGTGATGCGGCCGACCTTTACTACAGCTCTACCTCGGTATCGGAAGATATTGAGAAACGCGGACCCTTTGTAGGCCATCCTCTGACCGGGCCGGTCTACGTCCGAGACGCCGTACCCGGGGACGTCCTGGCAATTGAGGTGAGAGCCATGGAATTTACATCCAACTTCGGCTGGACCGCCGTGCGTAAGGGCCGCGGCCTGCTGCCGGATCGGGATGTGCGCGGACCCTATTTACAAATCTGGGATATTACCGATGGCAGATATGCCCGTATGCCGCAAAGGGACGATATCGCCGTGCCGGTTGCACCATTTGCCGGCATAATGGGCAACGCGCTGGCCCTCGATGGCGCTCATTCTACGATGCCACCACGAGAAGTGGGGGGCAACATGGACAATAAGCACCTTACCGTTGGCACAACCCTATATTTACCCATTCAAGTGCCAGGGGCGTTGTTCTCTACCGGCGACGCCCACGCTGCCCAGGGTGACGGCGAATGCTGTGTTACAGCGGTGGAGACCTGTGCCAAGATCACCTTGAAGTTTGACCTGCTGACGGGCAGGAATTTTGCTGAACCGCAACTACGCACCCATGGCCCCTTGTGCGTGTCGACCAACATTGGGTCCTATTATGCCACCACGGCCCAGGGGCCGGACCTTTATGCTAATTCTCAGCAGGCGATCCGATACATGATTGAGCATCTGATTACAGAGCGAGGCCTGAGCTGGGAAGAAGCCTACGTTCTGTGTTCTGTGGCAGTCGATCTAAAAATTTCGGAAGTAGTCGACGCTCCAAATTGGTTGATTTCCGCCTTTTTACCCGAATGTGTTTTTGTGACATAATCAGGAAATAAGACAGAGAACAGAAAACAGATCGATGATACCACTGAATCCTCTTGCCAACTTGGCGACCCATGAAGTCACAAACATGCCGCCCCACCTCGGTGACCAGGATTTGTGGAGCAGTGATCCGGCCTTGCGGGAGGGTGTCGAACGTGAAGGAGGCGGCTGGGCTGCAGAAAAATTGGCCTTGTTTGGCAAGATCGCTGGATCGGCAGAGATTTTTGAAAAAGCGGACCAAGCAAATAAACACACTCCGGAGATAAAGACGTTTGACCGCTATGGCATGCGGATCAATCAAGTGGAATTCCATCCGGCCTACCACGATTTGATGACGACGGCGATCGAGAATGAAGTTCCCAGTTTTGCATGGAACCACC
>CAXGCE010000544.1:0-2012 GCA_964007795.1 uncultured Alphaproteobacteria bacterium
TTCTAAAATCCAAACTTATCCTAAAGAATGATGTCTCCTTACATTGCAGGGTATTAGGCAAGGTATAGGGAAGGTATTAGGAGGGTAGTAGAAAGGGTATTAGAGGGGGTATTGATTCGATAATGATTGATGTGATTGGGTGCAAATCGCAAGAGAATTAGCCAAAGCGGCCGATCCGGTAGGGTGTCATGTTGACACCAAGGGTTTCACCCGCGATCAACGATGCTATTATTTCGCCGGTTTTCGGCGCCATGGTCATTCCCGTGTGTCCGTGTCCATATGCGGCATATAGATTTGCAAACCCCGGCACTTCGCCAAGATACGGCACTGAATCTGGAGTGGAAGGGCGAGGCCCCATCCATTCTTGAACATCGTCAACATTCAAGTCCGGGAACATATCCTTAGCAAGTTTTTTGAAGACCCGGGCACGACGGTAATCGGGTGCCGCATCGACACCGGCAAATTCGGCTGTGCCTGCACAACGCACACCCGCTGACATTGAGCTGATTACGAATTTTGCGTCTACATTCATGATGGCATTATTTAGCGACACGCCGGGGTCGCGGAATACCAGATGGTAGCCACGTTCTGCCTCGAGTGGCGCTTTGATACCCAGATCCTGCATGAGTTTTCCCGACCAGGCCCCCATGGCGACGACGAGTTGGTTAGCTTTCACCGGCCCTGCATCGGTTTTGATGCGCCATGCGCCGCCTGCTTCTGGAACAAGGCTTTCGACCCTGCACCGCATGAAGGATACGCCCATTGTCTGAGCCTTTTCCGCCAAGACTTTGCCGATACCGCCAGGATCAAGAGCGCGGCCTTGTTGTTTGATAAGCACTGCGGCCCCGAATTGTTGCGAAAGTGCCGGCTCAATTTCGCGAAGCGCGTCGCCCTTGACTACTTCCAATGGGACCTGTCGCTCAGACCGCATTCGCCAACCGAGTTTAGACAAATCTGCATCGGCGGCATTTCGGAAAACATGCACGTAGACTGAATCGCGAACGAGTTCCTCGGAACCGGTACCTTTAAGATGATGTCGGTATAACGTTACGGTGGGCCGTGTTAGCGCCATCATCGCATCCGCGATTGCGGGAAGGCGGTATTCCTGGCCGGATTGGAAAAATTTTATCGCCCAGGGCAAAAATTTTATCGCGTATCCCGTCCGCAGCGCTACTGGTCCCTCGGGATCAAGCAACCAACCGGGAATACTCTTCCAAAGCCCAGGCATAGATTGTGGTACACAGGACCAGGGTGATAGGGAGCCTGCATTTCCATAACTGGCACCTTCCGCCGGTGGATTTCGATCAATCAACGCAACTTTGAAGCCTCTTTCTGTAAGTGAGAGCGCAGTGGTAATACCAACGATGCCTGCGCCTAATATGGTGACATCAGGCGTCGATCCATTCTTCTCAGCGGCCATTGCTTCCTCCTGATATGATTGCGGTCAGGGTAGTTTGCCGATGCCGTATTAGGCAATAAAATAGGGGACCGTCATTGCAGCGTGAGAACCGTAGACTGGCTGCCATTGTTGCCGCCGACATCGCGGGCTATTCCCGTCTTATCGGACAAGACGAGGAAGGCACGCTGCGTGCGTTGCGTGAACATCGGGCAGAATTGATCGATCCCTTGATAGAGCAGCACGGTGGACGCATTGCCAACACTGCCGGTGATAGTCTGTTGTTGGAGTTCCCTAGCGCGGTAGACGCGGTGCGTTGTTCCATTGCGGTTCAGGAAGGCATGGCGGAGCGCAACAGCGACACCGAAGCTGACCGCCACATAGTTTTACGTATCGGCATCAATGTTGGCGACGTAGTAGCGCAAGGCGACGACCTGCTGGACCCGGACGCGCCGTGCAACAAGGGCGGCGAGGTGGGCGCCGCGCTCACTGTCCGCTTGGACGAAGACGCGACGATCTCCTACGACCTGCAGATGGCGGAATCCCCAGGCGCATGGACAGGCGGCTTCCTCGACCTCTCGAACACCCAACACCACAAGCAGCGCGGCGAAGGACG
>CAXGCE010000545.1:0-1970 GCA_964007795.1 uncultured Alphaproteobacteria bacterium
TTATGCGATTTTTATTGGTCTGGCGCTGATCGCCGCTGCTCCCTTCTTTAGCCAACCGTCAGTCGCTCCCGCACAAGCGGGAGAGGTTAAAGTGAAATACATGGGCGGCTTCAAATGCCATCCCACTTAAAATCTTCACGATGGAAACTGTTACATATTGCATGAAGACAAAGTCATTGGCTTGAAGTTCAGCTGGGTGGACGGCTGGAACCAACCCAAAACAGTAAAATAACGCTAATCACCGCCGCGCCGGATTTCTAATAATTGCGCCGACTGTAGGTCAAGGATGGTACTTTGTCTGTTTCCGACATCTGACCGCATAAATTTCGCGAAACCTTAATAATTTCGGATCAGACCTATCACTCAACAATTTACAGTCAAAAATAGCCGCTGGGACGTGCATTGTTGTGTTTGAGGTATGCCGTGTAAGCTAATGGCCGAAATTCGAGGGTCATCAGATGAAAACGTCAACGGATCGTATTCTCACAACCCACGTGGGCAGCCTGCCCCGGCCGGACGACTTGGTTGCTTTGTTGCATAAAAAAGATCGGAGCGAGCCCTATGACGAGGCGGAATTTGACGCCATCGTAACCAAGTCCGTGGATGATATCGTGGCCCGGCAGGTGAAGATCGGAATTGATCTGGTAAGCGACGGTGAAATGAGCAAGATCAGTTACGCCACCTATCTGAAGGACCGCCTGAACGGTTTCGACGGTACCGCGACTGAAAATCGTGCGGCTGCTGATTTGTTGGAGTTCATCGACTATGCCCGTCGTCTGGTGGAGCAAGGCGGAACCGAACGCAGCTTGCAGGGTCCGGCCTGCGACGGTCCCTTGTCCGTGCGGGACGAAGCGCCCCTGCAAAAGGACTTGGCGAATTTTAAAGCGGCGGTTGGAAGGCATCATCCATTGGAAGGTTTTCTCACGGCCTCGTCGCCGGGCGTCGTATCAGTCTTTCTTCAAAATCAGTACTATCCAGATGATGACGCCTATTTGGAGGCTCTGGCGGGCATTTTGAAGGATGAGTATGAGGCGATCGTGGCATCAGGCGCCGTGCTGCAACTGGATTGTCCGGACTTGGCCATGGGTCGGCACATTGTGCATCGGAAGAAATCAACTTCAGAATTTCGGAAGGTGGTTGCACGGCATATCGACGTACTGAACGCGGCAACCGCAAACATTCCTCAGAAGTCCATGCGCATTCATCTTTGCTGGGGTAACTATCATGGTCCGCATAATCACGACATTCCCGTGTCTGAAATCCTCGATCTGGTCTACGGTGCCCGCCCACATGCCATCGCCCTTGAAGGCGCCAATCCGCGCCATGAGCATGAGTGGGAGGTATTTGACGAACATCCCCTGCCGGATGGCAAAGTCGTGATACCAGGCGTCATCGATTCCACGTCTAATTTTATCGAGCATCCAAAGCTGATCGCTCAGCGGATTGGCCGCTATGCCGGCAAGGTGGGGCGGGAACGGTTGATAGCTGGCTCCGATTGCGGTTTTGCAACTTTCGCCGAAAGACCTGCCGTCCACCCTGATATTGCCTGGGCCAAGCTAGCAGCCTTGGTCGAGGGAGCGGAGATAGCATCCAGGGAGCTGTGGTGATCGACGCGTCGCTGATGCCGTAAAAGAAGCGGACACGCAGCTCGGCCAACCCAGCACATAGATTCTCAATTCACAGGCCGCTACACTCCACCCCATGGCAGAAGTAACTCAACGCAGATTTCTTAGTCCCCTCGCCGTCGGGTTGGCAATTGATTTGGCTGGCGGCCGTGATGAACCATTAGCTTGGTTTTGGGCATTTATGGTTATGGCGTTGGGCTCCGTTGCCTCGGCTTTAGCGATGGCATGGAAACCAAAGTTGCAGGCACGATTTTGAGAACAGATGAATGTCTCGCATAAGTGTCAAACTATTCTCAGAATGATGGAGAAGAAGACCATGGCTCTAGTGGGCGGCTGTGCCTGCGG
>CAXGCE010000546.1:0-1957 GCA_964007795.1 uncultured Alphaproteobacteria bacterium
CATTGCGCTGAACTACGGAAAAAATGGGGTAAACCCAAGAAGTCAAAAATTAACAAATAAACCCGTGATCAACAATAATGCTCCCGAGGTAAAAAATCCCGCCCGCCAGCAGAATTCTGGTAGATAAAATGTCCGAAAATCATGGAACCAACAGACATCTTAAGGATGATTCTACAGATGAGACGGCCAGACGAGAAAAACCGAAGATGAAACTCCTGAAGACCCTGCCCGTCGAAATCAAACCGCTGAGTTCGACGTTACCTTAGTCAAAACCCTCCGAACGCCGACAGTCCCGCGACTTACGTTCGCGACCACGACCTCAAATCTTGAAGACCGCGTCCGCCGCGCCTCGAGCATCCCGCTTCACCGCGATGACCTCTTTTGCCCGCGCAATTTCGGCCTCCATTTCGGCTATGTATTCAACCAATTGTTCTAAGGACATCGTCTGCAAATCCGGTTTGTCTAACGGCGTCCACAGTGGTTCCAAATCATCGGTGTCCATGGCCCTCTCGTACCATTGCCAAGTGAGGAAGATCATATTAGATCAGGACTTCCCCGTTTCCGCAAATAGTTGGGCAGCGCCTATGAACTCCCTACCTGAAACAATGACTGCAATTGAAATCGCCGAATTCGGGCCACCCGAAGGTTTGCGCCCGGCGAAACGAACCACGCCAGTGGCACAACATGGCGAGGTCTTAATCAAGGTTGCCGCTGCTGGCGTCAACCGGCCAGACGTCATGCAACGCACGGGAAACTATCCGCCACCACCAGGGGCTTCGGATATCCCAGGCCTGGAGGTCTCGGGTGAGGTAGTTCAGGTCGGGCATGGTGTTAACAGCATAAGCCTGGGTGACAAGGTATGCGCCCTAGTGGCAGGTGGTGGCTACGCCGAGTATTGTGTCGCGCCCGCCTCCCTTTCCTTGCCCGTGCCCAAGAACCATTCCATGGCGGAAGCAGCAGGGTTGCCGGAAACCTTTTTCACGGTCTGGACAAATATCTTTCAACGGGGTGGCCTGCAAGGTGGCGAACGCATCTTAATCCATGGAGGCTCGTCCGGCATCGGCACTACGGCTATCCAATTAGCTAAGGCATTTGGCGCCCGAGTTTTCGCAACAGCCGGCAGTCAAGAAAAGTGCACGGCATGCGAGGCATTAGGTGCCGAACGCGCAATAAATTATCGCGAAGAAAATTTTGCAGAGATCATTTCTGAGGAAACTAATGAGCAAGGGGTCGATGTGATCCTGGACATGGTCGGCGGCGACTATGTCAAACCGAATATTGCCAGCCTTGCGGTTGAAGGGCGCCTGGTGCAGATCGCTACGCTGCATGGGCCAAAAGTTCCTGATTTTAATATATTACCTATCATGATGAAACGCCTGACGGTTACCGGTTCCACCCTGCGTCCCCGTACTGTGGCGCAAAAGGCTGTAATCGCGGACGAACTTCGGGCCCAGGTCTGGCCCCTGCTGGAAACTGGGGCCGTGAAGGTAGTGATGGATCATACGTTCGACCTAGTGGACGCGGCAGCAGCCCATAGCCGCATGGAAGGCAGCGAGCATATTGGAAAAATTGTCCTGACCGTATAGGTGGGTTCGTTGCTTGCGTCTTGACGCCGCTAGGTTATATAGGTGCTATTGGGATAATTTTGAGACGCGCGACCCATCTCAAGGCACGGCGCCGACGCACGAAAAGTGCGTGGAGATATTTAGGGCCGAATGCATTCAGGAGTCATAGACATGACGGAAGTTTTAATGCCGAAGGCTACTGCCGTTTGGCTGGTCGACAACACAATGCTTACTTTTGATCAGATTGCGGCGTTCTGTAATTTACATTCCCTGGAAGTGCAGGGTATCGCCGATGGGGAAGTTGCGGCAGGTATCAAGGGTCTCGATCCTATTGCCACAGACCAGCTTTCCCAAGAAGAAATCGATCGTTGCGTGAACGACACCGAGCTGCG
>CAXGCE010000547.1:0-1950 GCA_964007795.1 uncultured Alphaproteobacteria bacterium
GGTTGATGACAAACGTGTGTTACGAGGGCTTTCCGGATTATCAGCAATCGCTGAATTCCATGATGGAATGAACCCCTTGTTCGATGAATATGACGTGGCCTGGCAGATTGAAGAGGCACTCACACCGGAAATTCCCTTGCCCTCGGGTGGCCGGATTATCATAGAACATACCCAGGCGCTGACGGCAATCGATGTGGATTCTGGCGGACATGATGGGCGCGGCGACCCAGCCCGCCTGGCGGGAGAGGTTAATGAGCAGGCAGGGCGCGAGATTGCCCGCCAATTACGCTTGCGCGAGATTGGCGGGCGTGTGGTGATTGATTTCATTCCCATGCGTCGGAAGGGCGATGCACAATCTCTTCTAGCCAAAATGCAGAACTGGTTGGACGAAGATCCCGGATCGGTCCGTTTAGGCCGAATATCGGAAATGGGTCTGCTCGAACTGACACGCCGCCGTCGCCAGCCTGCCTTGTCCCTGCGTCTGACCGTGGCATGTCCGTATTGCAATAGTGGCCGCCGTCTTTCGCCCCGCTGGGTCGCCGATAATCTTCTAGACAGTTTGTTGCGGGAAGCTCGGGTCGCGAAAGGACGCCTCTTGTTAGTGCGGGCGGCACCCGCCGTTGCAGCTGACTTTAAAGAAAAAAATGACGATTGGTTGCACCGGATATCTCGTGACTACGGCGCCCGTATAGAGTTGTCCGCCGATCCGGCTTTGTCCTTGGAGCAATTTCAGGTGGAGGTTCTGGAATGACAGAGAAAATCAGGCATCGTATCTGCGCCAATTGCGACAATCCGGCCGTGGCGGAATACAAGCCTTTTTGCTCCCGCCGTTGCGCCAACTTGGACTTGGGACGTTGGCTGAACGAAAGCTATACCATTCCTGCGGTTGAGCCGCCTGACGAACGGTACGACGACTGATCGACAGGTACCACGCATACATTTTCTGAATTTGGGAATTGTCGCAGTTTAGTCTACGTATTCATTCCCTTCCACTTCGATTTGTTTTGCTGCCGTCCGTCCAGCCAGCCGTCCCAGGTTGACAGCTGTCAATAATCCATTGCCTGACAAATATCCCCATACTTGGCTGCCGGATATGCCGCAGGCTGCGCCGCCACCAGCATACAGATTGGGCAAAGGGCTTTTATCTGTGCGCAGCACCCGGGCATGGGCATCCACTTCCAGACCACCCTGAGTGTGGAACAATGCGCCCGTAACCTTGATTGCATGAAACGGTGAAACAAGTGGTGCCTGGGAGGTGAAATCCCGACCGTGAGGATCGAGGTGCTCGCCATTGGTATAGGCAATCACTTGGCGCAATGTTGCTTCTAGCGGTGGGCTGGGGATGCCGGTTTTTCTACTCAGATCTTCCACGCTGGAGCCATGGCGCACAGCGCCGGCGGCTTCGGCCAATTTGAATTCTTCGAACTCACGGCCCAAGGTCAAAAGTCGGTCATCTATTAATAGCCATGCCACTTGGTCAGGTTGGGACAGAACATCCACTGCCTGTTCTGAATAACCGCGATGTTCATTGGAGAAACGTTCGCCGAAACAATTGACCTGAATACCACCTTCCATCATCAGGGCCCAGGTAATCAAAATTCCGTGCGGCGTGGCGACGGAGCCGTGCCCCTGGTAGGCGCCCATGTGTTTGACGGCAGCTCCTAGGGATGCACCCCATTGGACTGCATCGCCCTGATTGCCTGGATGACCAAAGTATTCCGCTGCCGCCATCTCGGGAATATGCTCCCGCACCATGTCGGGATTACCGCCGTAACCGTTGCAAGCTAAGATCAGCGCCTGGCAGCCGATCTTTTCCATGCTTCCGTCGGGCCTTTGTACAGTTACCCCAATAACCCGATCGTCATTCAATGCAACGAGGTCAGTTACCAGTGCATTTGTCACAATATCAATGTCGGCCGCCTCCGCCGCACGCAAAAGTCCCGACATCAG
>CAXGCE010000548.1:0-1946 GCA_964007795.1 uncultured Alphaproteobacteria bacterium
CAGGAGCAATAACAGTAACAGCCGGATCAATAAAGCTGGATGAGACAGGCACGTTGGCCTCCAGTATTTCCGAAATGACTATACCTTAATATTGTTTGGTCACCAAACAATATTAAATTAGGACTAAATAGCCCTTAGTCGGGGATAACTGCGGTTGCTTCCATTTCCATCTTCGCGCGCTCTGCAACAAAGCCTTCGACGCCGATGACGGCCATAACCGGGTAATGCTTGCCGAAGAATTCACGATACGCCGCCCCTAGGGCTTTCCCCGCATTGAGATATTCGTCGCGGTTATTGACATACCAGGTCAGGCGTACCACGTGCTCAGGTTTTGCGTCAGCCTCGGCCAAAACGGCAGTGATATTGGCGAAACACTGCCGCGCCTGACCCACGAAATCATCAGTTTCAAACTGTTCTTGCGAATTCCAACCGACGATGCCGGCGACAAAAACCATTTCGCCACGGGCGGCAATGCCGTTGCTAAATCCCTTGGGTCTGAGCCAGCCCGGTGGTTGTAGAATTTTCATGGGCCGCCTTTCCATCGTAGTCAAATTGGAGGGTCAAAATTCGGCCAAGGACGAATTGAAAAATATCCCCAACTGCCTGCCCCCAAAAAATGCTATTGGAATATGTGTTCCTTACTCGACGTTAGGGCGCCATTATGCTCTTTGTTTTCGATACTACGCTAACTAGGTTTGACGCGATGGTAATGGAGCATGTTTTAGCTGGGCGTATTCGTAACGAATAGAAGCCAGTTGTAAGGCCGTTAACCGCAAGACAAAGGCCATATAGGCCAGCTAACCATCACTAAACCCACGACCGAAATTCCAAAAGCAGCTGTGCGTAACCACGGAATGCCGATGATGTAAATAATCGCTGCGGCCAATCGCGCAATAACAAAAATCTGCGCCCCTAAAACGCTTGCGTCACTACTCAAACCGGCCACATGTACGATCAACACCAGTGCAGCAAATAGGGGCAAATTCTCTAACATGTTGCGGTGGGCCCGTGTGGCCCGTCCCGCAATACCCTCTGGCACGAAAGTATCGCGGTTGCCCGCCAATTCCGTTAGGCCAGCCTGCTTAGTGCACAGTATTACAGACACTAATACCTGAACAAAGGCCAGCACCACCGCCCAAAACAACATTATCAATTCAGCAGTCATTGAAGAACCACTCCCTTATTTTGTTTATATAAATTACAAGTTCTTGCGTAAACTAGGCAACCCAATTCCCGTAGCATCGAAGCCACCATCAACAGCCAGGGTTTGACCGGTGATATAACTGGCGCGATCGCTACATAGAAACCAAATTACTTCCGCGATTTCCTGTTCCAGCCCGTAGCGGTTCAGGGGAATGGCGTCGTGATAATCAGCCCGGATGGCGGGACTGTGCACCGCCTTCGCCATGGCCGTATCCACTGGTCCTGGGGAAACGGCGTTAACGCGAATTCCCACCTCGCCCAACTCTGCCGCCTGTTGTTTGGTCAGATGCATTAGACCAGCTTTAGAAGTGCCATAGGCAACCCGAAGAGTGCTGGCCCGCAGGCCAGAAATGGAGGTGATGTTAACAATGCTGCCACCCCCCTGTTGGATCATGGCAGGGGCGCAGGCCTGTGAACACAAGAACGGTCCGCTTAGGTTTACGTCTATCACCCTTTGCCATTCCTCGTATGTTGTTTCCAACAGCGGTTTGAATACCGCCGTGCCCGCATTATTGACTAGGGCATCAATTCGACCAAAAGACGTGACAATCCTGTTAATGGCGGCCTGGACCTGTTCAGGTATCGCCACATCGCAGGTAACGGCAATGACGTTTGCGAGATTAGCCGTCGAATGTTCTAGTGCTTCACCGTCGATATCCAACAATCCCAGTCGCCAGCCTTCCTCAAGAAATCGCTGGCACGTGGCGAAACCAATACCGCGAGCGGCACCAGAAATAACCGCT
>CAXGCE010000549.1:0-1943 GCA_964007795.1 uncultured Alphaproteobacteria bacterium
ACCGCCGCTATTCGGACTCGTCTAGATGAGATACAGGTTAGCAAGGTGAGTTAACGCAAGGCAGCTGCGATATTTCCACCGTCGACAGTCATTATGGCGCCCGTGGTCCGAGCGGATTTTGCTAAATTAACAAATGCCTGGGCGACATCCTCTGCTCTGACTTCTTGGTGCAGCAAATTGCCAGTCATATAATCTACCTCGCTAACTCCTCGCGCCTTTGAACGAGTAGCCACCATATCGTCAGTCAACAGGCCACTGCGGATCCGATCTGCATTCACGGCGTTGGCTCGAATGCCTCGGTCGCCATAATCCACTGCATACTGCCGCATCAGAGACAACGTGGCTGCCTTGGGTAGGCCGTAAGGGCCAAAATTGGGGCCCGGATTTACCGCCTGTTTCGAAGCGTTGAATAGAAGCGACCCGCCTGTTCCTTGGCTTGTCATGATGGCAACCGCTGCCTTGGCAACGTTTTGATGGCCAAAAAAATTCAATTCAAAGCTCTGGCGCAACACGGCATCATCTACTTCGCCGATCTTGCCTTGCCAGGCGGCGCCAGCGTTGGAGACCAAAATATCGACACCGCCATAGGTTTTGCAGATTGTGTCAAATGCGGCATGGACACTGGCAGCATCCGTAATGTCGCATGCCAGACCGAGGCCACCCATACCCGCGGCAATCTCCTCAGCAAGGCCGACATTCAGGTCCAGCAAAACAATTGCAGTGCCTTCATCAAAAAAAGCCTGTGCAGTAGCCGCACCGATAGTTCCGGCGCCACCACTTATTACCGCGACATGGCCGGCCAAGGGCGGATCCTGTGTGGTCTGAATTTTTGCTTGTTCAAGAGACCAGTATTCGATCGCGAATAACTCTTCTTCCGATATACTTGCAAACTGTCCGTAAGATTCTGCGGCACCAATGATAGCTATCGCCCTTTCGGCAATGTCCGCAACTACAGAAACCTCCGTTGCCGTGCGTCCCGCAGCAAACAGGCCCACGCCTGGCATTAAAATAACTTTTGGGAGAGGGTCGAGCATAGTTGTATCGGACCGGGCGTGTCGGAGGTAATAGGCAGCGTAGTCCTCGGCATAGTTTCGAACGGCGTTCGAAATTGCTTTGGCATTCACGGCGGGAGGCAAAATGAGGGGCCAACCCTTAGTGCGAATAGCATGGTCCGGCGTAACAACTCCCTCTTGGGCATAACGCTTCAGGTCTTGTCCATTGACAAATCTCAAGACATCTTTACCCCCGCGATGCACCAACAGGACTCGGCGATAACTTCCGGCCGTGGCTTTATCGACGCTTGCTATGGCGCCCCGAATAATGGGCGCAATTTTACCGATCGACGGTACCTCGGAAGGTATTTCTATAGATGGGAAGATCTTTGGCTCACCCCAATTCAAAAAGGTCTCCGCCCCATTCACCAGCTCAATCGTCGTTTCATAGGACGTCTGGGCCGTGTCGCCGTAGCAAACCAATCCATGTTTCAAAAGGATCAAGCCCCGCACATCTGCGTGCGCCAACGAAATTTCAGCCGCTTCCTTAGCTAGAGCAAGACCGGACATGACGTAGGGAACAACAGCCGCCATGCCGGCAAAGATCTCGGTACAGATTTCGTCTCCGTCTGGTTGGTCAGAAATTGCTAGAATTGCACTAGCATGGGTATGGTCCACCACGCGATGAGGCAGGAAGGCGTGCAATAAGGTCTCTACAGAAGGATCCGGAGCGCGGCTGTTGAGCAGATTGCCGCGCAGTAAGTTGACCATGCTTAGATCATCTAGGAACTCCAAACCCTGTAATTGACGTAATGGCTCCAACCAAACGGCGGGTAGACCCGGCGCTTGTATCGTCGCGAGGTCACAACCACTACCCTTTATGAACATGACCTCTCGATCTATCCCGAGGGGATCTGGCAAATGGCTCTTCAGCGATGCATTGCCACCGCC
>CAXGCE010000550.1:0-1942 GCA_964007795.1 uncultured Alphaproteobacteria bacterium
GCGTGTAGCCTGTCCTCGGCCCAGTTGCGCATGGCCGTGGCAGGTGCCAGGGGCAATTTGTGCTCGACATTGGGGGCCTGAAGTGGAGATTGGTATTTTTCAAGGATTTCGATCTTCGCTACGTCCAGTTTGATGGCGGGCAAATGATTGAAGCGCAACTGAGGATAACTGACCTCCGGCAGGGGCTTTTCGCAGGCCGTTAACGATAGGCTCAGGAATAGGGCGGCGAATGAGGTCAGCAGCCGTGACATTTTCATTTGCCGGATCCTTTAATTGCGCGAATCGAATTGTTCTAGAGCAAAAGTATAGGACGCATCGCAAAATTCACAGGTCACAATCAACTGATTATCAACGACAAGGTCTGGCAATTCTTTTTTTGGCAATTGCGCCAGTATCCTTTCGGCCCGTTTCTTGGAGCATCGGCAACCCGGTTGTAGCTTCGTTGGTTCGAAGATACGTACGCCATCTTCATGGAAGAGGCGAAATAACAGGTCATCGCCGGATAAGTTCGGGTCCATCAACTCGCTATCCCGCGCGCTGGCTAATAGGGTTACAACTCGACGCCAGTCATCCTCGGACACTACGCCCCTTTCTATTTCAACGCCCCGAGCCAGAATTGCGGGGTCGCCTTCGGGCAATCTTTGAAGCATGATTGCGCCGCCGCGCCAGCGTCCGTCGCCGAGGGCCTTGCCGCAGGCCAGTACAATCGCTGTCTCAATCTGTTCGGATTCTCGGAAATAGTTGTGGGCGCAATCGGCCAGGGATTGTCCCTCCAGGGCCACAATTCCTTGATAGCGTTCGGTGCGAGTCTCTTGATCTACTGTGAAGGCAATATGCCCCGCCCCCAGCAAGCGTGGGATAGAGGGATTGGCGTTTGGCTGAAAGGCAGCAATGGCATCGGCGTCATATTGTGCGTATCCTCGCAGGTCGCCAGGCGTTTTTACGTCCGCCACCATGATTGAGAGAGGGCCGTCACCTTTTGTCTGTAAGGTAAAGACACCGTTGTACTTTAAGGCCCCGGCGAGAGCCGACGATAGGGCTACCGCCTGGCCCAACAATTGGGACACAAGGTCCGGGTAATCGTGACGTGTTAAGATCTGATGTAGGGTCGGGCCCAGTCGCACAAGACGCCCACGCACGGTCATGCCTTCTATTTGAAATGGCCGGATCAGATCGTCCGGAATTATCCCAGGCACCACGTCAAAATGCTCTTTTGGGCATGCAGCCGGTTTTCCGCTTCATCCCAGGCTAGTGACCGGGGCCCATCGATGATCTCTGCCGTTACTTCTTCGCCACGATGGACGGGAAGACAATGCATGAATACGGCGTCCGGCTTGGCCTGGGCCATCAGTTTCGCGTTCACCCTATAAGGAGCCAATAAATTGTGTCGGCTGCCGGCGCCTTCGTCATCGTCGTGCATCGATACCCAGGCGTCCGAGACAATGCAATCGGCACCAGCAACCGCCTCTTCAGCGGATTGTGTTACGGTTATGTTGGCGCCATTTTCCTTAGCCCAACGGACCGCGGTTTCCGAGGGACTCAACCGTTCAGGACAGGCCAAGCGCAATTCATAACCAAATTGTGCCGCGCCGTGGATCCAGGATGTAGCCACGTTGTTGCCATCCCCTGACCAGGCAATGACCTGTCTGTCCAGATCGCCGCGATGTTCCTCCAGTGTCATGACATCCGCCATCAGCTGACATGGATGCGATGCATCGGTCAGGCCGTTGATGATCGGCACGGTGGCATGGTCGACCAACTCGTCAAGCATTTCATGGCCTTTGGTGCGTATCATGATGGCATCTACATAGCGAGACAAAACGCGCGCCGTATCCGCCATCGTTTCGCCCCGATCCAGTTGCAGATCGTCGGAATTAAGGACAATGGTCTCGCCGCCCAATTGCCGCATGCCGATATCAAACGAGACGCGAGTGCGAGTGGA
>CAXGCE010000551.1:0-1940 GCA_964007795.1 uncultured Alphaproteobacteria bacterium
AGGACGACTCTGCCATGCATATTAATAGTTCCATCAACTGCAAAACCCTAAATTGTTACCTCGCAGTCGTGTTGGTCGCCGTCAGTTTATATGTGGTGCCGACTATCGCTCAGGAGGCTACCCAGATTTCCCCTACCGAAATCGCGGCATTGGAAACCAAGTTGAGTGCCACGGCAAAGGCATCGTCGTCTGCACGCAAGAAGTTGGAACTCAACCGCGTGCTTCGCGAGGGTGATGCGCTGCTTCTTGCAAACAAGACCATGCCAAATCGTTATGAGGTGTTGGGCATTTTGTTCCGCGCGCAACAAGCCCTGCTTGGACTGGAGAATTCGGCGACCAACCGTGCAGGATTATTGGCAATCTGTCGTCAACTCGCTTCAGCACCAAATGAATATGCGGCCATTCGGTTGGATGCCGACTTGTTGTTGTCACAGGTTGAGCAGGCAAAAAAAGGCGCGGACCTCGGCTCGCATATCCGCCGTCCCGGGCGGCAGGTTGGCAGGTTTGAAACGGAAGGAATGCATGTCGGCTTGCATTTCGGATTACAATAAGGGGCAAATTAACAGCCGGGGCGGCGAGGTCAAATGGCAGAGTATGAACACGTTGAATTACATGTAAAAAACCGCGTTGGCTGGCTGGATTATGCCCGTCCCCCGATCAACGCCATGGATTGGAAGATGGTGCGGGAAACCCATGCGGGCGTTCAGGATCACCTGAAAAACGCGGATGTCCGCGTCATCGTGATCGGTAGCGCTCTAGGCCGTTTCTTTTCCGCGGGCGCCGACATCCCCGTGTTCGCCAAGATGGGCCTGGTGGAATTGGTCGACTGGGCTGACCTGGCTCATGCCCTAGTCCATACCCTGCGCCAGTCCGACAAACCCTTGCTGGCGGCGATCCACGGCACAGCGGTGGGCGGCGGGTTGGAGATCACCTTGCATTGCGACCTGCGTTTCGCAGCCACGGACGCCCGCCTGGGCCAGCCGGAAATCAACATCAACTACATTCCCCCCGTCGGCGCCACCCAGGCCCTGGCCCGCCTGATCGGCCGGCCACAAGCAATCAAATTGCTCTACGACGGCGAGATGATCAGCGCGCAAGAAGCCTTTGATATGGGCCTGGTCGACGCCTTGGTAGCTCCCGACCAACTGCGCAGTGAAGTTCAAGCCTACGGCGAAACCCTGGCCGCCAAACCGCCCGAAGCTCTGGCCGCAATTCGCCAAACCATCACCCTTGGCGGCGCCATGAATTTCGACGACGGCATGGCCCTGGAACGAGACCACGTGGCCCGCCTGGCCGGTACCGATAATTTTCGCGAAGGCCTGACGGCGTTCATCGAGAAACGGTCGCCGGTATGGAAGGGCTAATGCCAATGGATGTAAATGTTTCTTCACGACCCCTTGGAGACGTTGCCTCTCCATAAGCAGGAATTGGGGCTTCCCGAGCGTTATGGCAATTCTATGTAACCCGGGTGAACCAAAATGGACGCCACCAAATGAGCGGGATTGAGGCGATCAACATTGCTGATATAGCAAGGTTTATAGGGTTATCCGCGAATACAAAGCCGCCAATCTAGCTCGTTTTTGGGGCATTATAAATGTAAGTTTTTATCAATCTATCAAATTTTAACTTTGGATTTTCATAAAATATCACACAATCTAATTCAGATATTAAAACTGAAATGTTATCAGAGAGCTGATGTATTCCGGACACCGAAGTTCCTGTGGAAGTGGAACTCGAAGTGCCCAGTGTTCTGGACCAGACCAAAGAGATCTACTCGCACTCGAGGCAGTCGGTGACGGGCTGGTCTGGAAACTCGATGATTGTGCAGCCCATGTAGGAGTCCCTTGCGTCGCGGCATTCCACGGCGTAGATGATGGCCCCGAAGACAGCAGCGCACATGAAGATGAACATCGGCGTGAGGATCATGAGAATACCGACCA
>CAXGCE010000552.1:0-1935 GCA_964007795.1 uncultured Alphaproteobacteria bacterium
AACAGACCCTATTTCCACAAGATAGAAACGGGTAGTCGGTTCTGGCACGGCGTACGGGTTCAAGGCCGTCATTGCAATGCGCTTGGCAGTCTGCATGGTGGCATGATGTCCGCCCATGCAGGTGGGTTGCTAGCCAGGGCTTTGGTTCCTCTGGGGATGGTCCGGAGACGCATCAGGACGCGCGGACAACGCTACACCGCCGGTGTGAGCAGTCAATAGCCGCGTATCTTGTCAAACAAATCGGGTACCGGTTCGTTAGCCTCTATACGGCGGATGTTAGCGGCCACTGACTTGGCGCAGGAGCGTGGCATTAACTCGCCAGCCACATGGGGCGTTATCCAGACCTTGTCGTGCAGCCAATACGGATGATCGGAGGGCAGGGGTTCTTCATTAAAAACATCCAGAAACACTCCGCCCAATTGGCCGCTGTCCAAGGCGTATAGAATGTCTTCATCTACTTGATGGCCACCGCGGGCAATATTGATGATGATGCCGCCTTTGGGCATGGCGTTGATCAGGTCCTTGTTTATTATCCCTCGGGTTTTAGTTGTCAGGGGCAAGACGCAGACCAGATAGCTGCATTGCGCGGCCATGGCCAGCAAACCATCGACGTCATGATGGCAAGTGACGCCTGGCATGGATTTTTCGCTGCGCGACCAGCCGTGCACTTGGAAGCCCAATGCGCCCAGTTTGCGGGCGCAGTCGCCACCGATAGCGCCCAGACCTAGGATGCCCACGGTTGTTTCCGGGGTATATAACGGCCATGATCGGTTCCAGTGGCTGCGCAGTTGCTCCTGGCGATAGAAGTGCATGTTGCGGTGAAAATGCAGGACGCCATAAATGGCGTACTCCGCCATCATGGCCGCCAAATAGTCATCTACCATTCGCACGATGGGCAGATGAGGGGGCAATTCAGGATCGGCTAGGATATGATCGCAGCCGGCAGCGATTGATAGCACGGCCTTGACATTTGGCAGGCTAGCAATCAGGCCGTGCGGCGGCCAATAGACCAGAGCATAATCAATTTCATCTCGATCACCCACGTCCGGATAGGCGCGAAATTCCAACTCCGGCATTTCTTGGGCCAGAGCCCCGCGCCATAGGTCCACCGGATCCTGATGTGAGGCCATCAATACTGTTACCATGTCGGGCCCTCCTTTCGGCGGCACTATAGCTTAGACTTCACCGTTGGCCCATTTCACGGCAATATAATCGGATGAGAACCAGTGCTGTCACTTTGCCCTTGGAACTGTCCGACGTGTCGTTGCGCGCTGGCAACAAGCGTGTGATAAAGGATTTAAGCTGCCGGTTCACGAACCGGCCGGGCTGCAGTGTGATTATTGGACCCAATGGTGCAGGCAAGAGCATGCTGTTGAAGCTTTGCCATGGTCTAGTAGCTCCGGATGCTGGCCGCATCACCTGGGCCGGCGGTTCTGACCCGGGGCGGCGCGGGCAATATCAGGCGATGGTTTTGCAGCGGCCGGTTCTGTTGCGCCGCTCCGTCAACGCCAACATAGCCTTTGCTTTGAAATCGAAGGAACTATCCCCAGGCGAACGCGACCACCAGGTTGCGGACGCTTTGGCGCGAGCCGGTTTGAGCCGATATGCCAAGACACCTGCCCGGCGGCTATCCGTGGGCGAACAGCAACGCCTGGCTCTGGCGCGGGCCTGGGCCGTTCGGCCGGAATTGTTGTTGCTGGATGAGCCCAGCGCGAATCTGGATCCGGCCGCGACACATTTGATTGAGGAAATCATCCAAGAGGCCGCCGAACAGGGATCCAAAATTGTCATGACCACGCATGATCTGAATCAGGCCCGTCGTCTGGCCGATGAGGTCCTGTTCCTGCACCGGGGGCGTCTCAAGGAACAGGCGGCGGCAGCGGACTTCTTCGCCGGGCCCCGAAATGATTTAGCGCGGGCCTTTTTACGGGGAGA
>CAXGCE010000553.1:0-1905 GCA_964007795.1 uncultured Alphaproteobacteria bacterium
CGCCTTCGCAGCCATCCGAAAATGTGCGGCAAGCGGGCCGCGTAACTGGTCTAGTCGCGGTTGTCTTTCTGCCCAATACCAGACTTTGCGTTTAGCGGCCTGGCTTCTAATGCCTTGAGGGTTAGATAGCACTCTTCTTCGCGAGTCCCGGCTGGTCAGAGACCCAATACGAACTTTGAAATTATGTTTTTCTGCACCTCAGAAGAGCCAGCATAGATGGTCGCAGCTCGGTAATTGAGATACTTTGGCATCACAGGGACAGTAGCAGCTGAACCAATCGGCTCAATGTTATTCCCGGGAACCCGTGCCTCGGGCTGATAGGGTGCGGCGTAATATTGAGTTGCTTCCACAGCCAATTCCGAAATTCCCTGATTGGTCTCTGAACCAACCAATTTCATCATGGAGGACGCGGGACCTGGCCGCCCCCGTTTGTCAATATCGGACATGATGCGATGTTCGGTACTTTGCGCCGCTCGTTGTTTTACCTCCAAGGCAGCCAGCCTACTAGCGAACTGCGGATCATCAATCAGCCGGCCACCCTCAACCCGCTCTGACGTGGCGATTGTGCGCAGTTTCTCTATCGCCGTTGCCAGAGTGGTAGCATATGCCGCGCCGCCACGCTCAAACTCAAGGAGATACTTAGCCACCGTCCAGCCCTCGTTCTCCTCACCCACCCGGTTCCGGGTAGGAACCCGCACGTCATCAAAAAATACCTGGTTGACCTCGTGGTCGCCGGCGATGGTAATGATGGGTTCGACCGAAATACCGGTGGTGTTCATGTCGATTAGGATGAAGGTAATGCCTTCCTGCTGTTTACCTTCCGTTGAAGTGCGGACTAGGCAGAACATGCGATTGGCGTGTTGCGCGCCTGTAGTCCAGATTTTGGTGCCGTTGACCACATAATCTTCCCCGGCCACGATAGCGCGGGTTTGCAATGAGGCCAGGTCTGATCCTGAGCCAGGTTCGGAGTAACCCTGGCACCAAGTGTCGTCGCCAGAAAGAATGCGAGGTAGATAATGAGCCTTTTGCTTGTCTGTGCCGAATTTCATGATTACAGGACCAACCATGCGAAGGCCCATGGAGAACAGGCGCGGGACACCGGCAGCGCCTGCCTCGGAATCATAGATATAACGCTGCATGGACGTCCAGGCGGCGCCGCCATGCTCTTTCGGCCAGGACGGAGCAATCCAACCTTTTTTGTATAGCGCGTTGTGCCATCGCCGGCCGATCTCAAATTCGGCAAATACTCCGGAGGTTAAGTTTGAAGCCTCGCGCATATCAGGGCTCAACTTCTCATCAATAAAGGACCGTACCTCGTAGCGAAAGGCCGCATCCTCCACCGACAGATTCACGTCCATGACCCGATCTCCTTCATACTTTGCCGCAGGTATTACATGCCCAGGATGTGCTTCGCCATGATATTCCGCTGTACCTCGTTGGAGCCGCCGGCGATGGAACGAGCCCGTTGGTCAAGGTAACTGGCGACAACTGTCAATTCGTCGTTACTGCCGATGGTTTCCAAATTGCTTCCCCAATCTCGGGCTGCCTGCTGATAGGGTGCAGCATAGACGCCAATGGCCTCTAGGCTACATTCTGTAATCGCCTGCAGCGCATTGCCGGCGCAAAGTTTCAACAATGACGAGGCCGGCCCAATCCGGCCGGTCGTCTGCAATTCTATGATCACCCGTTGCTCCGTAATTTCTACCGCTTGGATATCCATTTCCAGCCTAGCTAGACGTTGGTTAAAGGCATCCTTATCCAATCCTCGGGTCTGGCTTAACTCTTTCAGTATGGCAAAGTTGCCGCGCAGACGTGCTCCCCAGCCTCGGCCACCGCGTTCGAATTCAAGCAGATATTTTGCTACCGTCCAACCATTGTTCTCAGCCCCAACTCGGTTGGCTTGCG
>CAXGCE010000554.1:0-1904 GCA_964007795.1 uncultured Alphaproteobacteria bacterium
CTGAACGAGACGAAACGCGGCCAAACTGACTAGTTAAATACTGTTGAGGTCAACGCGAATTTGCCGGCTCATGTTAACCCTTAATACTCAAGATTTAGGTAGATAGGCATTTGTAAATTCAGTCGACACCGGACAGGTCGTCCAAAATGGGGCAATCGGGACGATCGTTACCTTGGCAGCGGGCCACCAGATCAGACAGAACCATGGAAATCGATTGCAATTCTGTAATTTTTTCACCCATCCGCGCGATGGCTTTTTCCGCCAGCCCACGCACCTGGGCACTAGCGCGGCTTTTATCCTTATACAATGCAAGCAGATCAGCCACTTCCAACACTGAGAAGCCAAGTCCCCGGGCACGGGCGATAAATCGCAGCATGTGAACATCGTCACCGTTGAAATCTCGATACCCGTTGCCAGCCCGGCGCGCTGGAGTGATTAAATTGATGCTCTCATAATATCTAATCGCCTTGGCAGAAACGCCGGATCCTCTCGAAGCTTCGGATATATTCATCAACCACAATCCTTTCTATCTAGGCCTTGCTCGGGTTTCCAGCGGCGCAATAAGAGGGCGTTGAAAATTACAGAAACACTGCTCATCGCCATGGCCGCACCAGCGACCGCTGGATTCAATAAGCCCAGAGCAGCTAACGGTAACGCCACAATATTGTAGACAAAAGCCCAGAACAGGTTTTGCCGAATGCATCGGGCTACGGCGCGAGAAATCTCGATGGCATCAGCAATTAGTTGAGGATCGTCTCGCATCAGTGTGATGCCAGCGGCCTCCATAGCAACGTGGGCGCCCCCGCCCATGGCGATGGCGATATCGGCGGCGGCCAACGCCGGTGCGTCGTTAATGCCGTCTCCCACCATTGCGACCACGTGCCCGTCATTTCGCAGGCGCACCACTTCGGCTGCCTTGCCTTCCGGTTGCACCCCAGAAATAAATTTAGAAATACCGATTTCATGCGCCACGGCACCCACGGCTGCCTGATTGTCGCCACTCAATATGACAGTCTCGATACCTTGTGCTTTCAGCCGGGCCACCGCCTTCACAGCACCAGGCCGCAGACTGTCTGACATCCCAAGCGTCCCAAGATAACTTAGTTTTGGCGCCACTTCGGCCACATGGATCAATGACAATCCAGCCCAATCGTCCTCATTCGGGATGTCAGCGGCAAGGTTGTGCTCAGCCAAAAATTCGCGGTTGCCTAAGACCAATTTGCTATCGCCAACTTTGGCTTCAACCCCCTTGCCCGGATAATTAATGAAATCCTTGCCTTCTAATTTCGGCATATTCTTGTCTGCCGCGAATTCGGCGACGGCGTGTGCCAGGGGATGGTTACTGTAAACCAAGATAGATGCTGCGAGCGCTATCAACGCCTCTTTTTCTTGACCATTTACGACATCTATAACCCGCATACGAGGGAGCCCCGTGGTCAAGGTTCCGGTCTTGTCCAATAAAATCAGATCCATGGCACGGACCCGTTCCAGTGCCTCCGTATCCCGGATCAGAATGCCATTTCGGGCAGCAACCCCTGTACCCACCATGACGGCTGTCGGCGTAGCTAAACCCAAAGCGCAAGGACAAGCGATGACCAGGACAGTAATTGCAGCCGCAAAAGCGCGGTCCAGATCTCCGATGCCCAGCCACCATGTCAAGTATGTCACTGCCGCGATCAACATAACCAGGGGCACGAAGATTGAGGCCACTTTATCCACCAACCGCTCCACAGGCGCCTTGGTGGCCTGGGCACCGTCAACCAGGCGAATTATGCGCGATAGCACTGTATCAACGCCCACTGCCGTAGCCCGATAGGTCAACACGCCTTCCAGATTGATAGCGCCAGCTGTGACAGGTGCCCCTTCGGATTTTTTGACCGGACGTGCTTCACCAGTCAGCATGC
>CAXGCE010000555.1:0-1903 GCA_964007795.1 uncultured Alphaproteobacteria bacterium
ATGGCATCAAGAAGGGGCACGCAGATGCGGTCCTAGCGGCGTCGATTTTTCATTTCGGCGAATACTCCGTCCGGGAAGCTAAACAGGTGATGCGAGCGGCGGGACTGCCGGTCCGACTGGATGACTAGAGTGCCCAATCTGTGCCTGCTGCGGCATGTCAATTCGGGATTTAATGGTCCCGACGCGAACAATTGCGGGCGCATACTGGACCCCACCGGCAAAGACGCCTGCCGTGCCATCGTATAATATCTGCCAACGTCATCACTGAGACTAGATTTATTTATACGGGATTATAGTAGCGGCAATCTAGCCATAGCACTCCCGCCCGCCAACTTGACCGTAATTGACTTCGCCAAAATTAGGGTTGGGATTCACGGGTGATCGGGACAAACACAAATTTTTGTCATGGCGCGCGATTTGCTCTAAACAGTCGCAAACGAATAAACGAGAGCCTGCATATATGTCTAACTTGGAACAAAAGGATAGCCCGCAAGGGTGCGAAATCCTTGATCATCTTTATGCCGTGATTGAAGAACGTCGCGGCACGGATCCTTCCGAATCCTGGACAGCGAAACTGTTAGATAAAGGGTTACCTAAAATTTGCCAAAAACTAGGGGAAGAAGCTACGGAAACCGTTGTCGCCGCCCTGGCCGAGGGGCACCAGGATTTGTTGGAAGAAAGCGCCGATTTGCTTTACCACCTCCTCGTTCTGTGGGCTGCAAAGGGGGTCAATCCGAATGAGGTGTATGACGTGTTGTACCGACGTCGCGTGACTGCAGACAAAAAAAAGAAGAAAAGGCGCAAGTCTGACAAGAAGACATAGGAGCAACATGGCTTACGATCAAAACAATATTTTCGCCAGGATCTTACGCGGCGAATTGCCATTTAAGAAGGTTCATGAAAACAAGCATGCCCTGGCGTTTCATGACGTCAATCCACAGATGCCGGTGCATGTGCTGGTGATCCCAAAAGGCCCCTACACTGACATGGAGGAGTTTAACGCCAGCGCCACCTTGGAGGAGATGGGCGGCCTGATGCGGTGTATGGTGGAAGCTGCTAAAATCATGGGGTTGGCAGAGTCAGGCTATCGTCTGATCTCCAACAATGGTTTCGATGCCCACCAAGAGGTGGCTCACCTGCACTTCCATATTTTCGGCGGCCGCCCCATTATGGGCCGAATGATCAAGGTGCAGAATTAACGCGTCTCTTCGAACCCTCCAAGGAATGCCAACAGGTTGGCCTCGATCTCTTCACACAGGTAGCCTCCTTCCTGGACTATCAGGGTCGGTTGGGCCATGGCACCGATTGCCCTACCCATGCGATGGAAACCATCCGTCGTAATGGACAGAATGCCCAAAGGATCATTTTCCTGGGTATCCAGACCAAGAGAAATCAAAAGATATTCCGGCGCGAACTCCTTGATGACGTCAAGCGCATTGTCCAAAGCAAGCATATAGGCATCATCACCCGTTTTAGGTGGCAGGGGGATATTTAGATTATATCCCACACCCCGGCCGGCGCCCCTTTCATCAGCGTAACCGGCGTAGTAGGGATAAAAGACCGACGGATCGCCATGCAGGGAGCAAAACAGGATGTCTGCACGGTCGTAAAAGATTCCCTGGGTACCGTTGCCGTGATGTACGTCCACATCCAGGATCGCCAAACGATCGGCCCGGCCACGCATATGCTGCGTTGCGATGGCGACGTTGTTGAGAAAACAGAACCCGCCCGCCTGATCGCCATATGCGTGATGGCCCGGTGGCCGGCAAAGAGCATAAGCTTGATGCTCGCCTTCAAAGACCAGATCGGCAGCTGACAGAGCGACCTGTGCGGATGCTACTGCTGCACCCCATGTGCCGGGCAAAATAGGACAGGCTGTGTCAGCCATATAATAGCCGGCCTT
>CAXGCE010000556.1:0-1900 GCA_964007795.1 uncultured Alphaproteobacteria bacterium
GGAGTTCAGGGGCTTGCCCTGCCATTGATCCATCAGAACTGTGATTTCGCCGTCATATTCCGTCCGTGTGATGCGCCGACCGTGCTCGCAAGTGATCAAACGTCCCTGGCGGTCCCGGGTGTTGCCATTGCCGAAATTACTGGGTTTGCGGTAAGTGGCAACACGGCCGGTCTCCTCCTCCCACTTCAGCATACGGTTGTTTGGAATATCGCTCCACAACAGATAACGGCCATCGCCAAACCAGACCGGCCCTTCCGACCAGCGGCAACCCGTATACAGGCGTTCCACGGCAGCGGAAAACACCCGATATTGTTCAAACCGGCTATCCAGGGTTTCGATCAGGGGGTCAGGATAGCGGGGATGCTCCCGCCAGCCGGCGGATTTGGGGTGCCTTGACATAGTCTAATCTCCCTCAAACTCCATCAGGCAGCGCACGGGCACGCCCATCGCCTCCAACCGCTTGCGTCCGCCCAAGTCGGGTAGGTCGACAATGAATGAAGCGCCCACGACTTCACCGCCGGCATCGCGCACCAACTGCGTGGTGGCAGTAGCGGTGCCGCCGGTAGCGATTAGATCGTCGATGATCAGGATCCGATCGCCTTTTTCGATACTGTCGATATGGATTTCCAACTCGTCCGTGCCGTATTCCAATTCGTACTCCACGGAAATGGTTTGCCACGGCAATTTGCCTTTTTTACGGACGGCGATGAAGCCGATAGACAATTGATGAGCCACCGCTCCACCCAAAATGAACCCCCGTGCCTCGATCCCCGCAATACGGTTGACATCGCCGCCGGCAAAAGGGTGCACCAGTTCATCCACCGTGCGGCGAAAGCCTGCCGGATGCTGCATCAGGGTGGTGATATCCCGGAACATGACGCCGTCCTTGGGATAGTCAGGAATGGTGCGGATCAAGTCCTTCAAATTCATGACGTATTTCCTTAGCCATTGAGCATTCGGCCAGCGACCGCGTCCAGTTTTGCTAATAAATCGGGGTCACGTTTTTCGGGCGTGGTCATTAATGCCATCTCGAGGGCATGATCGTCCCCTGATGGGCATACAGCGGGACGCTCCTTCATGCGAGGCACCATCTTCTTGACAAGTTCCCGGGCATGTTCCGCATTTTCCAGCAGGACCCGGATCACATCGTCCACCTGCACTGCGTCGTGGTCTGGATGCCAGCAATCGAAATCGGTCACCATGGCCACGGTGGCATAGGGAATTTCCGCCTCGCGGGCTAGTTTCGCCTCAGGCATGTTGGTCATGCCGATCACCTGGCAGCCCCATTGGCGATAAAGGTTGCTTTCGGCCAGAGAGGAAAATTGCGGTCCCTCCATACACAGATAAGTGCCGCCGCGATGTACCGACACGCCCACCTCTCTCGCGGCCTGTTCGCACCAATCCCCTAGTCGGGTATTCACCGGGCGGGCCATAGAGACATGCCCCACCATGCCGGTCCCGAAAAAGCTCTTCTCTCGCGCGAATGTGCGATCGATGAACTGATCAATTATGACGAAGGTGCCAGGTGGCAATTTTTCATTGAATGAGCCGCAAGCGGACAACGAAATGATGTCGGTGACCCGAGCACGTTTCATGGCATCAATGTTGGCGCGGTAATTGATCGTACTGGGCGTCTGCACATGGCCTCGACCATGGCGCGGTAGAAACACCATATCCACGCCATCTAAGTTGCCGAACAACAGCTCGTCCGAGGGCTCCCCCCAGGGGCTTTCAATCGCTTGCCAGCAGGTGTCATTTAGCCCATCTATTTCGTAAACGCCGCTGCCACCGATGACACCCAAGACCGGTTGGTCATGAAAATTACCCATTTCAGCCTCCACAACGGCGTTATTTAAAGCTTTCGTATACGGTGGTTTATTCAGGCTTGGCAAGGCGAATG
>CAXGCE010000557.1:0-1894 GCA_964007795.1 uncultured Alphaproteobacteria bacterium
GAATTTGTGCCGCGAGGCGGATATTCTAGTCGCTGCCATCGGTCGGGCGGAAATCCTAGGCGGCGATTGCATCAAGCCTGGTGCCGTGGTGATTGATGTGGGAATGAACCGCCTAGAACTGCCCGATGGTAAGACCCGACTTTGCGGCGATGTAAATTTTGACGGGTCTAAGGAGGTCGCCGCGGCCATAACCCCGGTGCCCGGTGGGGTCGGGCCCATGACTATCGCCTGTTTAATGGTCAATACGGTGACGGCAGCTTGCTGGACAGGCGGTGTTGACCTGGCTCACACCGGCACATAAGCGGTTTCGCGTAAATCTGGCTTGAGAATGGCGAACCCAATGAAGGTCACGCCGCGGTTAACGGCATTAATGGACCAACTTGGCATCGAGCGGGCCCATTTCGGTGTGCAGAATACGGCTGAATTGGATCCGATCATCGCGAAACAATCTGGCCGGATTGCTACGCTCACCATGGTAGGGCCTAATCGTCTACAGGCCAGCACCCTAGAAACGGTGCAGGATCGTCTTTTAATCGCGTATGGCGGTGATGGCGCGGGTGCAGAGGCGGCGAAAGTAGCGTTACCAAATTTGCCGCGGGCCCAAAGTCATTGCCTAACAAACTTCACAGTACTGACTTGGACCGACGTCCTAGCGGATCGAGGTGAGGAAATCATGCCGGTCTGGTGTGACTTTCTGAACCGTGCCGAAAGGGTCAAGCCTGCAACCGCGTTGTCGCTGGGTAAAGACGAAGGTGAGGTCGAGGAAATAAGCTACCGAGCCAAGGGCCAGGGGCCGGCCGTTATCTTGTTGCCCATGTTGCTCTCTGCTTCACAATGGGACCCTATTGTTAACCAGTTAGCGTCGGATTATTGCGTGATATCACTGGGTGGCCGACATTTGGGCGGTGTCTCATTCATCGACGGCCGGGGGCGAGACCCCGGTTATGTTCGGGCGGTGCGCAGCCATGTGGACGAAATTGAAATACAGCCAGGTGAAACTATTCTAGATGTAGGGTGCGGTCCGGGCACCCTGGATCGCTGGTTAGCCCGACGAACCAATGGCGCTAACCCGATCCAGTCGGTGGATATAAACGGTTATTTTTTGCGCGAGGCTGCTGCGCTGGTAGAGGCGGAAGGATTGCAAGACATCATCACATTCGGCAAGGGTAATGCCGAGGACCTGCCCTTTCCAGAAAATAACTTCGATATTGTGATGTCGCATACGGTGATGGAGGAGTGCGACGCCGATAAGATGTTGGCAGAAATGATCCGCGTCGCCAAGCCAGGTGGCCGGGTTGCCGTCATGGTCCGCGCTACGGACCGGCGTTCCTTATGGAACATGCCCCTGAACGATACCGTTCGCGAGATTGTCGAGACGCCGGTAACATCTGTCGGTGTAGGGGGATGTGCTGATGTTTCCTTGTATAGCCGGTTTGGAAAAAGCGGCTTGATCGACCTGCGCCTTTTCCCCACCACCATGACCGTGACCGATCCCGAAAGTTACTCCTGGCGTTATTACGAGCCCTATATTTACTCGCTGCTGGACGAGGCCGGCATCGCTCAGTGGCAGGATGCAAAGGCTGCCGCCATCAAGGATGGCTCTATCATGATGGCTAGATGGATGCATTGCGCTGTGGGAACTAAGCCGCAATAGATCTCAACTCAAATAAATTATTCCAAAGAAAAAACTGCCATAGGAAAATTGATGAACTTTGTTTTAATTTAGTTCTCAGCTTTCTGCATAAGGTGGCGGCCGTCGGTAGGCCTTTTGCCTTGCTCGCTCACAATAAAAGGGTAAGAGGCCCGGATGTCGTGCGCCCCTCGGAAATGCGACAGCTCGGACTCAATTCACTACACGAGTTTCATTTCCGGAACCGTTGGCGCCTATTTGTCG
>CAXGCE010000558.1:0-1885 GCA_964007795.1 uncultured Alphaproteobacteria bacterium
CATGCGCCCACATCGGCCAACACAGCAGCGCTATTTTGACCGAGGCCGGTTACGAAGCGGACGAAATTGCAGCCCTATTGGCCAGCAACGCCGTTGGTGAATACGGCGACTAGAACTATGACTATGGACCCTAACCAACTGGAAGGTTTGCCAAGATTGGCCTTTGATGTGGCAGTGGCGCTACTGAAGCCGCTGTTTGCTTTTAACCAGTACGATTCATTCCTCTATTGGCCGTTTCTTTTGGTCGCCCTCAGCTTGGCCTTGTTGGTATTCCTGCTGAACCGCGATGATGGACCACGCAGCTTCCTCCTCCGCTATTTCTCCAAGACAGTCTGGGGGCATCCATCAGCCAAGGCGGACTACAAGTTTTATTATGTAAACGGTGTACTGTTTCCGGCCGTATTCGCCCCCTTAATCCTTTCAGGTGCCTGGCTGGGCGCCCAGGTGCATGATGGTTTCCAGGCTTTATTCGGCCAGCATAACGGGCTACCGGCAAGCGCCTGGATCACTACCATTTACACGCTTGCCTTTTTTTTGGTTTACGATTTCGGGCGGTATTTAGCCCATTATCTGCAACATCGTATCGATTTCCTGTGGCATTTTCATAAGGTGCACCATTCGGCGGAAGTGCTGACACCGTTCACTGCTTTCCGCGCTCATCCTGTTGATCTGGTGATCATGGCTACCTTTCCTGCCGCCGCTACCGGAATTATCAATGGCATCTTCAATTACTGGACGGGCGGTTCGACAGGACTATATTTGTTCTTTGGCCTGCACATATTAATTTTTTTATACAATCTGGTGGGAAATTTGCGCCATACCCACGTTTGGCTCAGTTATGGCCCCTTCCTTAATCTGATTTTCATTTCCCCAGCCCAACATCAGATACATCACAGTATTGAACAACACCATTGGGGCCGAAATATGGGGTTCGCTCTGGCATTCTGGGACAAACTATTCGGCACCCTGTATGTACCGCATGAACACGAACATTTCGAAATCGGCCTAGGCGACGGGACCGAAAGGCATTACCACGGTGTCATCGGCATGTACTGGCGGCCTGTTAGGGAGCTATTCATGCAAAACGAAAAAAGTCACGGATTGACACGCGACGATGGTTGACCGCCCCGCCGGGTTGGGCAATAACGTCCCAGAAAACCCATCAATTAACGGCTTTGACAGATGAAACGAATTTTTTCCGGGGTGCAGCCTACGGGCAACCTGCACTTAGGTAATTACTTGGGCGCCATCCGCAACTTTGCGCGTCTACAAAACGACTATGAATGCATTTACTGCGTCGTAGATATGCACTCGATCACCATGTGGCAGGATCCGGCGGAATTACACGCTAATACGCGCGAAGTCACGGCGGCATATCTTGCGGCCGGTATCGACCCAGCAGATTACTTTATCATCGTCTCCAACCGCCTCCAGTGCCCGCTTTGTTTCGCCGTAGGCAATTTCGCTGAAGAACTCCTCTGGAAATCCTATTTCGTCCATATCCGTCAGTGCATTAATGCGCGGCAGATCGATACCCAACAAGGCCTTAACAACCGCAAAGCAATCTTTTTCTGCCAGCGAGGGGTTCCACTGAGCGATCCGCTGCACCCAGCGCGAGACGGTTCCATACATGCCGTCGAAACCCCGGTGCCAGAAATAGTGCTTGGGAAAGATATAGTCAAAATAGGACGCCATTCGTTAATAATTTTGCCCCGTCAGGGACAACCAGGTTACGGCGCGCGGTATCCCTCCAGTGGGTCCACGTCCAGATAGGTTCTTTGTTTAGACCAGTCGCAGAAAGCAGCCAACGTCTCAGCGTAGTTTGCGATAGTCTTTCCAGCCCTGCCGTCTCTCACACCAATGGCTACCGGTGGGGCTACTCAAA
>CAXGCE010000559.1:0-1859 GCA_964007795.1 uncultured Alphaproteobacteria bacterium
AAGGTATCCTCGGCACAATTATAAATTGAACTAGTCTTGCTAGCCTTGTCATCATTTTAACCACATTTAGAATAACCGCAGGAAACGCAAGTATCACAGCCTTCCAAGCGGATTAGGCCGGGGGTGCCGCATTTGGTACAGCAGCGCAGGTGGCTGACTTCCTCGTTTTTCTTGCTTGCCGATGCCGAGGCCTGCAACGCCAGAGGCACGACTTCGGCATCTGGATCCAAGTTTGGTTTAGCGATGAAACCGATGACGATCATGTGCCTCTCGATTACCTCGCCAATGGCGGCTAGTAAGGATGGCACGTATCGCCCATCGACCCAATAACCTCCACGCGGGTCAAACACAGCTTTAAGCTCCTCCACCACAAAGGATACATCACCGCCCCGGCGGAACACAGCCGAGATCATGCGGGTAAGTGCAACAGTCCAGGAAAAATGGTCCACGTTCTTGGAATTGATGAAAACCTCGAACGGGCGTACTCGGCCATCCTGAATAATGTCATTGATGGTGATGTAAATTCCGTGGTCGCTTTCCGGCCAGTTAATTTTGTATGTGCGGCCCTGCAAAGCGCCGGGGCGGGCCAACGGCTGGGTCATATAGACCACGCCACCAGCGTCCAGTTCATCCCGGGGCCGGGCTTCGGGAGCCCCCAAAGGTAATTCCGGTTCTACCGGCAGCAGGGATTTCTCCTCAGTATCCGTCTCCAGCACCGCACCCGTCACTTCGTTGGGGCGGTAGGTGGTGCAGCCCTTACAGCCGGTGTCATAGGCCAGCATGTAGACGTCCTTGAAGGCCTCGAAGGTAATATTCTCGGGCAAATTGATGGTCTTGGAGATGGAGGCGTCGATATATGTCTGCGCGGCGGCCTGCATACGTACGTGATCCGAAGGTGTCAGTGCAGCGGCGGTGACAAAATAGTCAGGTAATTGCGCGGCCTCGCCAAACTGGGTTCGGTATTGACGATAGGCATAATCGCTAACTATTTCCTCTCGCCGGCTGCCGTCGGTCATGTTGACGTGCCGACGGTAGGTGAAAGCAAAGACCGGCTCTAACCCTGAGGAAACATTATCCGCGAAAATAGAAATGGTGCCCGTAGGCGCGATGGAAGTCAGCAAGGCATTGCGAATGCCATGTTTGGCGATGGCAGTCCGGACATCATCATCCAGTTTGACATTTCCGTCGCTGGCTGGAAATGCCTTCCGCTCAAAAAGAGGAAAGGCGCCCTTCTCCTTGGCAAGATCCACACTGGCCAGATATGCGGCCCGTCGAACTTCGGCCAGCCAGGTATGCGTCAGGGCCACCGCCTGGTCCGAGCCGTAACGGGCACGGCAGAAAATCAATGCATCCGCCAGCCCGGTGATGCCCAAGCCAATGCGCCGCTTCGCCCGTGCCTCGTTTTCTTGTTCCGGAAGGGGAAAACGGGAGATATCAATGGCATTATCCAACATGCGAACAGCCGTCGTGACCAAATTGCGAAGGGCGTCGAGATCAAGGGCGGCGTCGGCGGTAAAAGAATTTCGCACCAACCGTGCCAGATTGACCGATCCCAGCAGGCACGCTCCATACGGAGGCAGCGGTTGCTCTCCGCAAGGATTTGTTGAATTGATAGTTTCACAATATCTTAAATTATTTCGTTGATTGATACGGTCGATGAAAATCACACCAGGTTCCGCATAGGCATAGGTGGCCCGCATGACGCGGTCCCAGAGCTCACGGGCTTGTACGGATTTGTAAGTGCGGCCGCCAAACTGCAGCTCCCATGCGTTGTCGTCCTTGATCGCCTGCATGAAGGCGTCGGTAATCAAGACAGAAAGGTTGAACATGCGTAAGCGGCCCGGGTCCTGCTTGGCCTC
>CAXGCE010000560.1:0-1858 GCA_964007795.1 uncultured Alphaproteobacteria bacterium
CACGGGCAGCCTGGACCGAAGAAAATTGGGTGGGATCGTCTTCAACGACCCCGCAGAGCGCACCCGGCTCGAAAGCATCCTACATCCTCTGGTCCAGGACCACAGTAGGGAGCTTTTCGCTCAGTTAAAAAATGCCGGCAATCAGATCATAATCTATGAATCGGCCCTTCTGTTCGAGACGAACCGCCATACGGAAATGCATGGAGTCATCCTGGTATCCGCTAGTGAAGAGACCAGGATCGCACGGGTACAAGAACGAGACAGCAGCAACGCGGAGGATGTTCGCAGACGGATCCAAGCCCAAATCTGTGATGTATGCTGGAAAGTGTACGTTGATAAAGGTGACGTGGAACCCGCAGACAAAAAAACCTGATGTGAGTAGTACAAAGCTTCGATGCCGCGTTGCTTCTCGGATGGCCCCTACGACCGTTTGCTCTCGTTCTTGTCCTTCATGAACATTTGGATTGTTAGGCAGTAGTAGGGCTAATGGGATGATTATGATAGTGCTGATGGCGATGATAACTAGGGCATCGTACCATCCCAGATTGGCAATCAACGCTTGGGTTATGGGTGAGAAGGCTACCATTCCCAGGGATCCAGAGGCCATACCTAGTCCTAGAACAATCGATCGCTTTTCAGGCCCCACAACTTTTAACATGGCGGCAACTGCTAGGGGCAGGAAGGGATCGTGTCCAGCCTCGAAACTCCACACCGCATCGAAGCCGATATCTTCCATGCGTTTTGCCAGGCCGGCGGCCTGGTGCGGATACATGCTGCCTAGCATCGCATCAATTTTCATGGCCGTGATCCCTATATGACGCCATTTTCATGGAAACTCTTAATTGCACTGTCGTCAAAACCTATTTCCGTCAGCACCTCGTTTGTATGCTGACCTAGTAATGGTCCCGGTGACCTTCCTTCGGGTTCGCCGCTTGAGGCGTGGAAACCAGCGCCGACCGCCTTAATCTTACCATCCATTCCAGGGGGCGCGGGCATCGTCATCATGACGCCGCGATGATCCAATTGTGGGAACGCCATCAATTGCTCAATACTGTGGACAGGAGCAACTGGGACACCAGCGGCGCCAAGGCAGGCAATCCATTCGGCGGTGGTTTTTGTTGCCAAAATTTCGCCGATTATGGGTTTAATTTCAGCCTTGTATTCCACCCGACCTTCAGTCGTTGCAAAGCGTGGATCCTTTGCGAGGTCTGCCCGCTCAAATGCAGCGCACATTTTGGCCGTCATAGCATCTGTAATTACCGTCATCTGAATATGACCATCCTTCGTCGCCCAAGTATCGCCAGTGCCTTGATTGGTGGGAGAGGCGTTGCCCATCCTCTCCGTTGTTAGGCCGGTCATCAGATATTTGGCGATGTTGGGGTTCAACAAGGTCATGGCACTATCTAACATGGCCACATCCAGGTGTTGCCCCATACCCGTGTGGCCGCGGCGGAACAAAGCCGAGGCAATAGCGAAGGCCGCCGTTAGGCCGGTCGGGATATCCACCGACATATAGCCCACCCGCAACGGCCCGCTTTCTGCTGTGCCGGTGACACTCATCATGCCAGAAGCCGCCTGAATTGCGCCGTCATAGGCGGCCTTTCCCGCCATGGGCCCCTTTTGACCATAACCGGAAATGGAGCAATAGATGATATCGGGTTTCACTGCGCGGACAGCTTCATAGCCATATCCCAGGCGTTCTATGACCCCGCCTTTGAAATTCTCGATCACCACGTCGGCACCGGCCAGCAGCCGGTGAACGATTGCCTTTGCTTCAGGGTGCTTTAGATCGACGGTGATGCCGCGTTTGTTGGTGTTGACGCCAAGGAATGCTGGCGAGAGTTTAAGGTCCGCCAAA
>CAXGCE010000561.1:0-1829 GCA_964007795.1 uncultured Alphaproteobacteria bacterium
CTTCCACACCCAAGCGGCCCGCAACCAGGCGTCGCCTCGGGCCGGCGCCAAATTGATATCGGGCACCAATCCGCCTTGTGGAATCTATCCGTGCAAACCCTGCGGGCCAAATGATTATATCTATATATACACCAGCAGGGCTAATCCGTTGCATTGGCAGCGTCTGTTGGAATTGATCGGTCGAGAAGATTTGATCGGTGATCCCGCCTACGCCACCGGCGCCGTCCGCGCCGAACGAGAAGACGAGATTGATGAAATGATTTCTGCTTGGACCCAGCAATACGACAAGCACGAGGCCATGCGTCTGGTGGGCGCTGCCGGCATTCCCGCCGGCGCCGTCTTGGATACGGATGAAATACAGAATGATCCTGACTTCGAACGACGGGGAATCATGCGAGTGATGAACCATCCCACCAACGGAAATTTTAAGATGCCTGCGTGGCCTGTACGGCACGACGGTGCAACACCACCTCTAGCTGCCGCGCCTCTGTTGGGCGAGCATATTGACGACGTGTTAGGAAACTGGTTGGCAATCGACGGAGCGGCCGTAGCCAAACTGCGCGGGGATGGTGTAATTTAGTTCCGTCAATTTGGTTTAACGTTCGGATCGTACGCATTGCCAAAATTACAGAGCTTGGCCTTGAACTGTTTCCGATTTTTATGGGAACGGTAGTGACAATTACGCGCAATTATTGATTTGCCAATGGACCGCCTTCGATCATTCTATTCAGAAGCCAGTCCAAGATGCGCCCATTCTCGTCATTGGGATAGGTATGAGATAAATCCTCGATTTCGTGGTAGCATACGTTGGCTCCGGCCCGGCGCAGAGCCTGTTCGGCATCACGGGCCACCTGAACCGGAAACATCCAGTCCAGAGCACCGTGGATCAGATAGATAGGCAAATCTCTACAACGGGCCGGGTCCATCATTTCTAACAAAAGTGGATGAAAAGAAGCCGAAATCGGCGCTAAATGTGTGAATGGTGACGAGCCTTCCAGTCCTGAAACATAGGTGAATGTGCCGCCATCGCTCATCCCCGTCATCAACAGATATTTGGTGTCGATGTTCCATTGATCCGTAGCGAATGACAGTAGCTTGTCCAATTGAGCCGAATCTTTTTCTGGCGCCATCAGAGACCACGTGCTCTCCAGAGAAGTCGGTGTGATCAGAATAGCGCCGCGGCTGCGGGCCTCTCGCAGCCAGGTCCACAGAAAGTCGCGGCCATGACCGCTGCCCCCATGTAGTGCCATGATCAGGGGATAAGCCGTGGCTTCATCATAATATTCTGGCACGTACATCGAAAAACCACCTCGGCGATCTTTTTCGTTGTTGGCATGTATAACGCCCACGTTGTCCCGACCGGCATCGGCATTAGCCAGTTTTTCTACCAGGGCCTCGTCCGCCCGACCCACATCGTCGAGAAAGAACCGGTTGATTGGCGGCAGGGCGGAAGCAGCAGGATAGATGGCGGCGAAGGCTTTAGCGTTCTGGCGAATGCCGCGATAGGCCAGGAAAATTCCGTCCGGCGCACAAGCCGCCTCGCGCAGGCTGTCAAATCCGTTACAGACTGCCTCCGCCGCAGTGATAATTTGATCCACAAAACCGGACAGATGCTCCGGCCATTTCTGGTTATGGAAATGTTTAAGCCCTCGGCGCAACGTGGAATCCACATTCTCCACGCCGGCCACCAAGTTGCCAAGATTGGGTGGGTGCAAGTTCCGGGACACATAGTTCAGGGCCTCCATGCTCTTCAGCAACGGTAAAAGCACGTCGGTAATAGCATCGATCAGAGCTTCATTATCCTTGGTTGATTGCAACATTTCTGACAT
>CAXGCE010000562.1:0-1818 GCA_964007795.1 uncultured Alphaproteobacteria bacterium
TGGCTCGCTTTCCGCCCTGGCCATCGCGGTAACGTTGACCCTGCCTGATCCGACTGGCAAAGAGTGAATTATGTCACACAATTTCCGCTTTTCCGTTCCTGGTCTTGGGTCACGACAGAGCCGCACCCTCAACGTGGTCATGGATCTGGTTTTACGCCTATTGCTTTGAAGTCACATAGCCTTAACCGCTTTTCAATGCCTCAATGAAGGTAACCCTTTCCTCACGGTCAAGCGTGGCGTAGGAGGCTGCTGTCCGGTCTGCAATATGGCCATAACGGGTCTTTATCTGGTTGGCTATCTCCGCCGCATCACCTTGTACGGCGAATTTGTTCAAAACATCGTCGCCGATCAACTCCCCCATAGCCTCCCAGCGGCCCTGTTTCGACATAGCATTCAGTTCGGGCTGCAACTCGCCGGCGTCGATGGCATCTAACACTGGCTTGTAGGCCGGCGTGGAACCATAAAAGGCAATTTGCTGACGCATCTTAGTGGTTTCTGAAGCTATTTCTGTTTCGTCTCGGCCCTTAACCGAGAACACCGGATAAGCAATCTCGAAATTCGCCCGGGTCTTACCAGCCTTGGCGAAGCCCCGCTCAAGTGCAGGCAGAGTAACGTTTTCCAGATAATCCTGATTGGTAAACCCATGCACTAGCAAACCGTCAGCAACCTCGCCAGCAACTTCGGCCATCATTGGCCCGACGGCGGCTAAAAAGACCTTAGGTGGGCCATATTCAATATTTGTTGGCGTAAAGAACGGCGTCATTAGCGTGTGTGTGTAAAATTTGCCCAGAAACTCCAGGGTCTCGCCTTTGTGCCAGCAGGCCCAGATCGCCCGCATGGCCATGATCAGTTCCCGCATCCGAGCAGCGGGAGATGACCAGGGCATGGAATATCGCTTAGTGATATGGGGGCGGATCTGCGACCCCAAGCCAAGGCAGAAGCGCCCCTTAGACACTGCATTCAGATCATGCCCCACATTCGCCAAGGTCATGGGCGAGCGGGCAAAAGCAACGGCTATACCGGTGGTCAGGTCAATATTTTGGGTAGTTTGTGTCGCCAACAACAGGGGGAAAAAAGGATCATGCCCCGTCTCGATTGATTTCAAACCGTCATAGCCCATTTCCTCAAGCTCTTGGGCCTCGGCTCCCGCCTTGTCTAAATCCGACGTCAGAACTGCATCAACTTTCATATTAGAAACTCCGCCGCTTTAAGCATTTATGCCTTCATTGCGATCTCTCTGGCACTTATCAATCCGCCACACAAATCCCTGGGATCAGCGAATTCATCAGAGGCAAGTTCGTCGCCCGCCACCCATGACGCAGGCCTCACCTGCTCTCCGTTCAAATTCGTCTAGTAGAATTAGACAGTCCTCAGTTATTTTGTTGTTACTCATTAAATCGCGCTTTTTAGGTCATTCAACGTCAGTTGCCCGAATCCCGGCCAGGGCATCGGGTGTATCCACGTCCAGAAATATTCCATCATCGTCCATAGGAACTTCTACAAGTTCCTCTTCATGTTCGCCGATCAGGTGCTTGGCGCCACTGTCGCCGCTCACCTGCCTCATTTCCGCGAAAAATTGCTTACCGAATAAAACAGGATTTCCCCGCTTGCCTTGGTAGGTTGGGACGCAGATAGCGCGCCCTTCCAACGGATTGAAGGCTGCAATCAGCCGATCGATGTGGTTAGCGGAGATCCGAGGCATGTCGCCCAGCAACACGATCATGCCGTCGAATTTTTCGGAGAGGGCAGAGACACCCACCTGCAACGACGTGCTTAATCCTTCGGTAAATTTCGTATTATGAACAGTGGAGATTGCAT
>CAXGCE010000563.1:0-1815 GCA_964007795.1 uncultured Alphaproteobacteria bacterium
CAAAATGTTGAATCTTCAACTTAGAAGTTAATATTTATGCTTGACAGTTCAATATTTGAACAATATTGTTCAAATATTGAACATTATGGAAGATAATCAAGATCATTTTGATGTATTAAGAAAAATTAGCGGCAAACCCAAACACCAGAATTATAATCCGAAAAGGTCTATACGATCCGCGCCAGCGCCGTATGCAGCCACCCAACAGGCGTCAATGCCGCTGAAACCTCTGGGATCCTTCACCCGGTTGGGTGGCCTTTGGCCCGCGCCGGACCCGGCGTTGATCAAACGAACAGACAGTGGCCCTTTGCCAATCATAGCCCCCGACGGTCGCACGCCGCTGCAGGTCTATGCCCGGCCATACAACGAGATCGGGCAACAGCGCATCGCTATTGTGGTGGGTAGCCTGGGAATGAGCGAGGCGACAACCTTAGCCGCCATTCACCAATTACCAGGCGGCGTGACCCTTAGCTTCGCGCCGTACGGACGGAATCTACAGGACTATGTGAACCTGGCCCGAGCGGCCGGGCATGAAGTGCTGTTACAGGTGCCTATGGAGCCCATGGATTACCCATCCGACGATCCGGGTCCTCACACTTTGCTGACCAGCCTTACCATCAAAAGGAACCTGAAGCGCCTAGATTGGCTGTTGGGCAGATTCACCGGTTATGTCGGCGTGGTGAACTACATGGGCGGCCGGTTTACCTCGGCGGAATTCCATTTGCTGCCTGTTCTGGAGACCATGCAGGCACGCGGCCTGATGTTTTTGGACTCTAAGGCGTCGCCTTCCAGCGTCGCATTCGACGTGGCGAATCGCGTCGGCCTATACTTTGCCTCCAACGACCGGGTGATAGACGAAGTTGCCTCCCGCTCCGCCATTGACTCTAGATTGCTGGAACTGGAACACCTAGCGCTGGATTCTGGTAGCGCAATTGGCATCGGCTTCCCCTATCCCGTGACGATTGAGCGTCTGGCCCAATGGGCCTATACCATAGATGACCGTGGCTTCGACCTCGTGCCGGTATCCGCCCTGACCGACCATAGGACACCCAGCCAGTGAAACCATTTCTCGAACGGCCTTATCGGCCATGCGTTGGCATCATGCTGATTAACCGGGATAATCTCGTGCTGGTCGCTCAACGCATTGATCAGGTGGCCGAGGCCTGGCAAATGCCCCAGGGTGGCGTAGACGAGGGCGAGACACCTCGACAAGCCGCCCTACGGGAATTGAAGGAGGAGATTGGTACCGACAGAGCGAAAATCATCGCTGAGATCGAAGAGTGGATTCCCTATGATCTACCAAGGGATTTGGCTGACAAGGTTTGGAACGGCCGCTTTCGCGGTCAGACCCAAAAATGGTTCGCCATGCGTTTTTTGGGAAATGACAGCGATATTAACCTAGCCACTGCAAGACCAGAATTCATCGAATGGAAATGGACCCCTTTGAACAGCCTTATTGACGTAGCGGTATCCTTCAAACGGGATAATTATGCCCAGGTGGTCGCCAAATTTCGGCATATGATATGATGGGTCGCGAAGCGACTCGGAATATGGTCGTGATCCCAAGTGCCTGTCCTAAAGCTTCGGGGTTCAACAACTTTAATCAGTATTTCCAAAACGACGGTGGGACGGTATCGGTGCCGGAGCTATGTTTTCACAATTTGGAGTTGGGCACCCCGGCCAGTCGGCGATTGGTACAACTCTTGGCAGTTACGGGTAGGGCTTAGGCGGCGGCCTTGCTTACGCCTGTGCTCCTTGGAGCAACCTACCTTCGTCGGAGCATGAGATCGACAGCGCCATGGGCGTAATTTTCTT
>CAXGCE010000564.1:0-1808 GCA_964007795.1 uncultured Alphaproteobacteria bacterium
TATGAGAGGCACCGTATCAGTCGTGGGCGCATCCAAGTCGGATCGATGTAAAGCAAACCAGGCGGCCACGGCAAAGAGGCCCGACATGCCTAGGGCCGCTGCAATGCCGCCCATGCGCCCGTATTTAGCCAGACCGCCTGCAAGCCATTCCCCGTCTTTGGCATCCGAACGGTTGGCGTCCGGTCCAGCAATAGACATGGGGTTCCTTCCCTTAAAATACTGGCTCGGCGACGGCTTTACATTACCTCCACCGGTTTCACACCCATGATAGCCAGGCCTGAGACCAGTACGAACGCCACGCCCTGGATGAGGGCCAGTCGCGCCTGTGTCACTCTAGGATCATCCTCTATGATAAAGCGCAAGGAAGGATCAGCGTTACCTTTGTTCCACAAAGCATGAAAATCTGATGCCAACTTATTCAAAAAAAAGGATATTCTGTGCGGTTCACGAGCTTGAGCGGCAACCTCAACTGCTCGCGGCCAACTAGCCAACTGCTTGATAAGGTCTAATTCTGCCGAATCAGTTAGGCGGCCGAGGTCCGCACCGGTCAAATCCGTTGGCGAGATTGACAATGTAGGTAATGCATCCCTCGCTCGGCGTAGCACGGAACAAATGCGTGCGTGCGCATATTGCACATACCAAACGGGGTTGTCCTTGGATTGCTCGGTGGCTGTGTCAAAATCAAAATCCAAAGGGGCATCGTTCTTGCGTGTTAACATCATGAACCGGACTACATCTTTGCCTACCTCGTCCACTAACTCCTTCAAGGTGACGAATGTGCCGGTCCGTTTAGACATAGCCACTGTTTTACCGCCACGCGAAAGACGCACCATCTGACACAGACGCACATCCAAGGTGCCTTGGTGGCCGCTAAGTGCTTTTACTACCGCATTCAGACGCTTAACATAGCCGCCATGATCGGCGCCTAGGACATCTACCATATCTAAGAAGCCCCGTTGCAGTTTGTCATGGTGATAAGCCACATCAGCGGCAAAATAGGTCCAGGTGCCATCGGATTTTTGTAGGGGACGGTCAACATCGTCCCCGAATTCACTGGATTTGAAGAGGGTCTGCGGTCGCGGCTCCCAATCGTCGGGCGTTTTGCCTTTTGGAGGCTCCAATACGCCGGTATAGATCAATCCTTTATGACGGAGGGCCTCCACGCCACGTTCAATGCCGCCATCTTTGTGCAACCCTTCTTCGGAGAAGAAGACCTCCTGTTCTATACCAAGACTTTTCAAATCCTCCCGTACCAGGTCCATCATCGCCTCTACCGAGAATTGCCGGAAGACATCCAGCCATTCGTCTTCCGGCAGGTCGCGCCATTTATCGCCATCCCGTGCCACGATCGCTATTCCGACTGGAATAAGATAGTCACCGGGATACATGCCTTCCGGCATCTCTCCCACATCCTCACCTAACGCCTCGCGGTAACGCAGATGCACCGATTGGGCCAGGAGGTCTATCTGAACGCCGGCATCGTTAATGTAATATTCCTTACAAACATCATAGCCCACTTTGGCTAACAGATTAGCCAGGGCATCGCCATAGATAGCCCCCCGCACATGCCCAATATGCAAGGGGCCTGTGGGGTTGGCGGAGACGTATTCCACATTAATTTTAGCTCCGCTAGCGATGTTTGAATTGCCATACGCTGGCCCTGCCGCTAGCACATCAGCGAGCTGTGAGCGCCAGAATTCATCCGAAAGGCGTAGGTTGATAAAACCGGGTCCAGCAATGTTTGCTGCCATCACTTCGGTCATTTTGGCCAAATGAGCGGCCAGTGGACTAGCGATTTCACGTGGCTT
>CAXGCE010000565.1:0-1805 GCA_964007795.1 uncultured Alphaproteobacteria bacterium
TACTTGGCGTATAATGGTATTGGTACATTCCGTAAATATTTCGCGATCGGTTTGGATTTGCTTTAAATATTTTCGTTTTAAACGTTCTGCCGACAATTGGATTGGCGTCAGAGGGTTCTTAATTTCGTGAGCAATACGCCGGGCCACATCCGCCCAAGCCGCAGTGCGCTGGGCTGTAACTAATTCAGTGATGTCGTCGAATGTGACGATGGCACCAAACCGTTGGTCCGGCGACTGGTCGGTACGAATGCGGACCATGAACGTCCTCCGATGCCCCTTGCGGATCAGAGAAACTTCACCCTCCACGGTATCCCCCGGATGTTCCCGCGCTTGCCTCAATAAGTCAGTCATTTCCGGGATCGCATCAGTAAAAAATTCACCGGCCAGCGCCTCGACCGTGGTTTCAAGCAATCCAGCTGCCGAACTATTGGGAAGAGTGATCACGTCCTTGCCGTCCAGCCCCACGACACCGGCAGAGACCCCACTTAACACCGCCTCAGTAAATCGGCGTCTGCGGTCCATGGCACGGTTCGCCGCGATCAGTTCCTCGCGCTGTTCCAATAATTGTCGGGTCATCCGATTGAAGGCTCGGCTAAGTGAGCCAATTTCGTCGTCGCTACTGCCTTCGTCAACTCGAGCCGTAAGGTCCCCTTCCCGCACCCGTTCCGCAGCTACCATCAAGCCCCGCACTGGACCCACTAATCGAGTAGCAAACGTCAAGCCAAGCCAGATAGCCGCCATCAGTAACATCAAGGCGACGACGATAAAAATCAATGCCGAGGTTAATTGGATGTCCGTGCGAGCCCCCTCCAGTTCATCATATTCACGCACCACCGCGCGGGTCGTTTCCACGTGGTTCAGGACCACAGGATCTACGAACCGTGCGACGAATAAATACGCATCAAGAAAGCCGTCAAGGCGGACCAGGGCTCTCACCTGATCTTCCCGATCACTTTCGAATATGACCGGGTCACTGCGTGAGGCCCCTTCAATCCGGTTCAAGGGCAGTTCATTCAATGCCGCGCTGACGCTTAGGAACGTCCGCCCCAAAACGACGCCATTGCTTGTGAAAACCGTCGCTTCGCTCAAAGCGCGGCGCGAGGCCTGGATTGCCAGGAATTTAGAGAATTGCTGCTGCTTGCCTCGAAGGCGCGGCGCTATGCGGTCGATATCGTTCGCCATAGCTAGGATATCGGCCCTAATAGTGTGGCGATGTTCTGCTACATAGGCTTCCGCGACGGCAAGGGAGCCACCAACAGCTGTGCGGACACGCTCACTGAACCACGATTGCACGCCCAGATGAAAAAATATGGCCGAAAACAGGGCGACGATGATAGCCGGAGTAACAGCGACCATAGAAAACATGGCGACGAACCGGCTGTGCAGACGTGAACCTGCTGATCCTTCCCTTCGCGCCACCCAAAGACGCACCAGATGTCGTGCAATCAAGGCACCAAGAGACAGTACCAGCACCAAATCTACGATCAATAAAATTAGGACGACCCTGGGATTTGGAATATGCGGCGCCGAACCGGTCCAGGCCATATAGGTGGCGATGCCCGACGCAACCGTCGCAAGGGCAAGGGCAAGCGCCAGTTTACCGGTCAAGCCAACCTGACGCGCCCAAGGCACGAAGTGTTTGGTGAATGCCGTCTCAAGACGGCCGTGGTCCGTAGTTTCACCCATTATTCGCAAATGCTATTATATCAATGTTTCGCTACACGGAGAATCTGTGGCAATTATGCATCAGTTTAAGCCGCGCACCACCTGAATATCTAATTCTCTTATTTTTTTTCTAATTAGTC
>CAXGCE010000566.1:0-1799 GCA_964007795.1 uncultured Alphaproteobacteria bacterium
GATTTTCGACCGGTAAGTCTCCGGTGCGAATTTCAAGAACAAATATGCAGCCAGTACACTAATCACGGCGGCCACCAATAGGGCCGTTTGGGGGCCTTGCACGTCGACCAGAAAGCCGAGGAATATGGGACCAATTACGTAGCCAAAATCGCCTACCATGCGAAAGGCGCTCATGGCCGCCGCATTCATGCCAGGCGGGGCGCTGTCCGCGGCATAAGCCGCTGGGGCGGTACCGCCAATAGAGGCAGCGACACCCCAAACCACACAGCTGACCACGAACCAGACATAGCTGGGCGAAATCATGAACAACAGCATAGACAAACCAGTAATCAAAGTGGCGGGGACAATAACCGCCTTGCGACCGAACCGGTCCACCAGCACACCTGAAGGATAGGCCGCGATAACCCCCGCCACGCTGCCCAGAGCCATGCCAAAACCGATTTCTGCCACGTTCAGTGATAGCCGTAGGACCGCGAAAACGGGTATCACGGTGAAAAGGCCGCCCGTCCGAATGACCGAATTAGTCAGAGAAACGACGGAAACAAGAACAAATCCAACCTGCCTCATTAACAAATTCAGCTGCCGCACATAGGAAATTGTTACCGCGGCGCCTTGGCCCGCTCCCCCATGGCCCATGCCCTTGGTTTCCTTGACCGCAAACCAGGCCACGAGCATGGCTAGTAGCGACGCCACCCCATAGACCTGAAAGGGCACGGCCAGACCAAAGTGGCTGGCCAGCAGGCCACCTGGCAATGGACCAATACCGACCGCGAACAGAAAACAGCCCTGATAGATGGAGATGATCCGGCCGCGCCTCTCCGGCGTCGAGATATCGGCCAAAACCACCTGACCTGTAGTCAGGATAATCCCGGCTCCCGCTCCGGATACGAACCGCGCTACGATGAATTCGGGATACCCCGTCGCCGCCGCGCACCAGAAACTACCTAGAGCAGAAATTACGCCGCCCATGGCCAGGGTCGGACGCCGGCCAAGACGGTCGGAGAGTTGCCCCGAGGGGACTGCCACGAAGAACCGCGCCAGTCCGTAGATAGCCACCGCCATCCCGATGGCTGAAGCCGGGACACCGAAAGATTGGGCATAGAGCGGTAGGACCGGAATAACGCTGCCGAAACCAAGCTGGTTGATGGAAATCAACACGCACATGGCGATGAGAACCCGGCGTTCAACTGTCATGATCTGTATTCTTCTATGCCGGCGCCGTTGCGGGATGGCAAAATTCCGGTGAGGATGATCTTGATGAAAGACGTTAGCGTATAGGATCAAGACAACTATGGGAACTCCATGAACTCAGGCTAGGCGAAACCTTTAGCCAGCCAGAAGGGTCTGGGCAGATTTTAGATGAAATACGAGAGCGGTTCGATGGACTGCCAAACTGACCGGTCAACGATGAACCGGGGTTCGTCTATCAGTTTGATGTCGGTGGTGTTGCCAGCCTCGGACTGCCGAGGCCAAACAAAACCGGGCGCCGCATCGGACAGGTTGTTGATCTCATCCAACTTGGACATGGATCCATACATGCGCAATTTGTCCGGGTCGTTAATTGCAACCCCACATTATGCTGGGCGACATACCAAACGGACAAAAACTCTAGTCCTTTTCGACTGTCCGGCGCTCCACTTCCAACAGGTCCTCCAAACCGATGGTCTCATGTATGTCTTCCTGCAAAGCGGTCCATTCCGTTGTGGGACGGGAGTTTATGGTAAAACCATCAGCCAATTCGTTGTAGACCCCTCGCATGGCTTCGTAGGCAGCGGTCAAAGGTGTAGAAGGGTCGACCA
>CAXGCE010000567.1:0-1792 GCA_964007795.1 uncultured Alphaproteobacteria bacterium
CATATAGTCGTGCACGGCAATTTCGCCCGCGATAATGCTTGCCTTGGCCTTCTCCACCGCTGCCTTCATTGCGGGAGAGATCAAATTTTTGTTGTGTTCGTCCAAGGCCCAGTCAATTCCGCCTTCCTTCAGGCCCAGAACCTGGATGCCCGACTTCCAGCTACCGTCGTTGGCGGACTTGAAGACATTATATGCCGCCACGTCCACGCGCTTCAGCATAGAAGTTAACATCGTGCCTGGATGCAGATAGTTTTGGTTGCTGTCGACACCGATAGCATATTTGCCGTTATCCTTAGCGGCCTGATAGACGCCGATACCGGTGCCGCCGGCGGCCGCAAAGACCACATCAGCGCCTCTGTCGAACTGGCTCTTAGCTAATTCAGCGCCTTTGGTGGGGTCGTTCCAGGCGGACGGTGTCGTGCCGGTCATGTTGGCGTAGACGATGGCTGAGGAATTGGCATGTTTAACGCCGTGATAGTAGCCGCATTCAAAGCGGCGGATCAGGGGAATGTCCATGCCGCCGATAAAGCCAACCTTTCCCGTCTTAGAGGCCATCGCCGCCAGAAGGCCTACTAGGAAGCTGCCTTCATGCTCTTTGAAGACGATGGAGGCTACGTTAGGCTGCATTACCACCATATCGATGATAGCAAAGCGGGTTTTCGGAAATTCCTTGGCGCCCTTTTCAATAGCAGAGGCCTGGGCAAAACCCACCCCTAGCACCGGGTCAGAGCCGCGCTGAGCCATCTTCTTGACGGCCTGTTCCCTTTGTGTTGGGTTCTTAACTTCGAATTCCCGATATTTTTTTCCGGTTTCCTTGCGGAATTTTTCTACGCCATCATAGACGCCCTGATTGAAGGACTTGTCGAACTTGCCGCCCATGTCGAATACGACGGCTGGCATCTTGTCCGCCGCGAGGACGGTGCCGGCGGCCAGCAGAACTGCACCGGCGCCAAGTGTGGTGAGTAGCTTTTTCATATTGCCTCCAAGTTTCTCGTTTCATTCATCGGTCAAAATCCTCCGGGCCGATGGTTTCCGGGTCTGTAGTTAAACTCCGTACGCTGTCTTAACGCGCTTCACCTACGTGGCCTGCCGCACGAACCACTGGTCTTCCCCCTGTGTGCCTTCGAACGAGTTCCGTTTCGCGTTGCCGATTGAGGTGGCCTCGGCTACGACGCCGGATACGCTGGTAGGTGGCGAGCACTTGGTAGAAATCTATCCTCTGCAATGACAGCGCATTGGATGGTACAATGACGAACTGCTTGCCCACCGCAATGGCCGATGCAATTCGGCAAATGACGCCTAGAAATGGCAGCCAGTCCAAATCTAGGGCCGCGCCCGGATTGCTTTCCTGTTCGTCATATCTTTTCGCCCGCCGCCCGAGCGGCTGTTCAGACAGGATCACGACCTTCATCCGCGCCATCCCCAAACCAAGTAAACATGCTGCCAACGAAGCCAGGGCCGGTCAAGGCGGAAGTGGGACCATTTCCAGGTCTGGGCAATTGATGCTATCAGAGCGACAAGTAAAAATAATTGATCAAAAAAATAATTTGCGAGGGACGACCACATGAACAACGAAACCATGATCCTCGAAGGGATCAAGGTGCTCGATGTTGCCAGCTTTATCGCAGGCCCGGTAGCGACCACAGTCATGGCGGATTTTGGCGCCAAGGTGATTAAGGTAGAACCGCCCGTGGGTGACGGTTACCGGAAACTAACCGAACTGGCCGGTATGCCTGAGGCCGAAGAACCCTACCATATGCTGGTAGACAATCGCAGCAAACGGGGTTTGTGT
>CAXGCE010000568.1:0-1775 GCA_964007795.1 uncultured Alphaproteobacteria bacterium
GGCAACGCCATGTACCGCATTTATGAAACAAAAGACGGCAAGCACATCGTGTTAGGTGGGGCCGAGATGCATTTCGCTGCCGCCATCCTGAACAAAATGGGTCGTCCGGACCTGATTCCCGTCTGCGAACCGCCTCCTGGCCCCAATCAGGATCCGGCCAAGGAGTTCCTTACGGAGACCTTCATCTCGCAAACCCAAGAGTTTTGGATTGACTGGTTCGAAGACGTGGACGCAGCCTTCGCTCCTGTCAACGACCTACGCCGGGGCGCAGACGACCCCCAGGCTCGCCATCGCGAAATGATCATCGAGGACGATCGGGGCTGGGAACACATCGGCATCCCCATGAAGTTCCGGGATGAACCGGGCCAGTTGGTATTCGACCTGCCTGGCCTGGGAGAACACACCGAGGCCAACCTGCGGAAAGTGGGATATAGCGACGATGAACTCGCGACGATGCGGGAAAAGGGAGTGTTTTAGGCATTAATAGTTTCAAATCTGATAAAATTTCTTAAAAAAATAGATCGAATTGAGATGGTGAAGGGCGGTTTGGTGATTGAATAAGGCCTAATCTCGGTCCCAAACAATACTAGCACCCTCGAATTTCCACCTATCAATTTTACGTGTAACCTCCGCCTATGCATTTTGGGATGTTCATGGAGTTCGGGCCGCGCCCGGACAGTACCCAGTCAGCGGCCTTTCACGAAGGGTTGGACTTGGCGGATGCGGCTGAGGCTTGGGGCCTCGATAGTGCATGGCTGTCCGAATTTCATTTTTCACCGCAAAGATCCATGCTTTCCGCGCCAATTGTTGTGGCTGGGGCTATTGCGGCGCGTACGAAGCGGCTACGTATTGGTCTGGCAGTCTATGTCCTACCCCTGAACAATCCCTTGCGAATTGCAGAAGAGGCCGCAACGGTCGATCAGTTGAGCAATGGTCGACTGGATTTTGGCATCGGACGCAGTGGATTTGTCCGCTCCTATAAAGCCTACAACATTGACTATGGGGAAAGTCAGGGGCGTTTCGACGAGGCGCTGGATATCTTGCAACTGGCCTGGCGCGGAGATGCCTTTTCCTATGATGGCGTTTTCTATCGCGTGAACGAGGCCCTGGTGGTGCCCCAGCCAGTGCAACAACCACATCCGCCCCTGCGTATGGCGGCGACTTCGTCAGAAACCTTTCAGGCGGTAGCGGAACGGGGGCTGCCATTATTCGTCGGCCTACGCGGCGACGGCTTGGGAGAGTTAGCGGGGAACATCCGGCACTATCGCGAGACCTGGCAGGACTGGGGACATCCCGGCGTGGGCAGCGTCTATCTGCGGGTACCCCTCTATGCCGCAAAGACGGACGCTGCCGCGCTGGAAGAACCACGGGAAAACATCATCTATTATTTCGAACGGCAGGCGCGCCTGGTTGCCGCGGCCAGTCCCAAGGGCGGTAGGGCGGAACAGCGGAACACAGCTGCCACCCTCTCCGCTCTATCCTATGACGACATCCTGCGTGACCGCGTGGCCTTCGGCTCCGCTCCCCGTCTGGTTGACCGTTTTCATGAATGGCATGAGGTGCTAGGCATCAACGGTATCACCGCGGAAATGAACGCTGGCGGTATGCTGTCAGTCGACCAGGTCAAAACCAGCCTGAGTATCCTCACTCATGACGTCTTACCGGCGTTTCAATAGTGTAAGAACCTAAATCACAAAAAAAATTTAGACCAGGTAGGGATTTTCGTATGGTTCGTTAGAGCGAGCTCGGTTTATCCCCTGTTAATGTTGGATGTC
>CAXGCE010000569.1:0-1768 GCA_964007795.1 uncultured Alphaproteobacteria bacterium
GCCGGCTTGTGGAGGTGGCGGGCGCGGGTCATTCGGTGCCACTTGATAAGCCGGACGAGTTTCTTACGGCGGCGCAAACTTTTCTCTGACAATCACGCCGCAAACAACACACCGGACGGGCATGTTAACAGGACGAGCGGTCTCATTGCGAACCACTATGTTCCTGAGCGCCGATGGTATCCGAAAGGGCCAGCAGACGCTGAGCAGCAGCTACATGCAGGTTTTCCACCAATTTTCCGTTGACCACCACGACGCCCTTACCCTCGGATCGGGCCTGCTCAAACGCTGAGACGATGATGTTTGCTTCGGTAATTTCGTCGTCGGAGGGTGCGAAGATTTGGTTGGCGGTGGCGACCTGCCGGGGATGGATCAGGGTCTTGCCGTCGAAGCCGAAGTGCCGCCCTTGAATGCACGCTGCTTCAAATCCAGCGTCATCTTTCAAATCTAGATAAACGCCGTCAAGCGCCGCTAAACCGTAGGACCGCGCTGCCAACAGGCATAGAGACAGAGAAGCGGCTAATGGCTCCCTATGGGAGGTGTGCAGGGCGTTCAGATCCGTCGCCAGGTCGGACGTACCCATGACCAGGCACTTGGTCTTGGACGAGGAAGCAGCGATCTCTTCCGCATGCAGGATAGCCAGAGGGGTTTCCATCATACACCATAAATCCATTCTTTCAGGTAAGGCGGCTGCTACAGTCTGGACTTGCCGGCCCCCTTCTACCTTGGGCAACAGGACTGCATGGGCGTTTGAAGCCGCCGCGGCGGTCAGGTCGTCGGCGTGCCATTGCGTGTCCAATCCGTTAATACGGATCACTACCTCGCGGAGCCCATAGCCACCGCGTTCAACCGCTTCGACAGCCTCCTGTCGCGCAGACACTTTTGCATCCGGGGTGACGGCATCTTCGAGATCAAGGATTAGGACATCGGCGGGTAGCTCTCTTGCCTTTTCCATAGCCCGCCGGTTCGAACCTGGCATATAGAGAACGCTGCGCCGGGGACGAATGACATCGTTCATGGTTGTTTCCTTATTTCCACGCGAACAGGGCTTGTTCCACATGGTCGACGCGTATGTTTTTCCGGCCTCTCATAACAATTTCGCAAAACTGATGGATAACCGCTGCCGTGGGTGCATGCGCATTATCGTCGCCGAATCGGACCTTGAGAACCGGGCGATCGCTTTCTCGAATGGTTTCGAACTCTGGCGAGTCCGGGCGGATCAAATCTTTTAGCCGGATCAGCTTGATCTCGGCCACCTCGTCTGGGTTGGGCCAAAATTCTACATCTGCACCCGCCCAGAACACCATAGGTGTGATCACGTAGCCGGATCGTGTCGGGTAGTCATCCAATAGGCCCATGACAGCATCCTCTTTTAGGTGCAGGTGGATTTCCTCCGCCAGTTCCCGCAAACCGGCTTGTATGGGGGTTTCTCCTGGGTCTACACGGCCGCCTGGTAACGCCTTTTGTCCGGCATGGGATGACAACTGCGGCGCGCGCCGAGTCAGAATAAACGCCGTCTGCCCTGTGCCGTCGTCGACCAAGGTCATGGACACGGCGGCATGTTTTAGCCCGCCTCCGTCATGTGCCCTACGTTCGAAGGTGTCTAGGTGGCCCTTAAACCGGCAGCGCAAATCCTCAGTATAAGGGAAATCTACGGCCGTCATGGATCCTCAGTCTGAAATTCATACTGGTGGCCAACATACCTCGGTGCTATCGAGGAAACAAATTTAGTAATTAATAAAGACATGGGCATATGTAAAAATATATTTGA
>CAXGCE010000570.1:0-1767 GCA_964007795.1 uncultured Alphaproteobacteria bacterium
TAAAGTAGGATTCAGGAATTCTTCACATTCCTCCAAACCCACACCTCTGCCTGCTAGAACGCGGCCAACGATATCCGGGACACTCAGGCGTTGAGATAGAGCAACGGCTGCCCGGTCATCAGCCAGACGTTGCTGCCAGATCCGTCCTGTCAAGGAATTAACGATGCCGAGAACGGCCGCATTGTCCTGTTGGGCCGGAGAAATAGCTATTCGGCTCATAACGCTAATTTCCGATAGGATGCTGCATCCGGATCCAACGTACGGTACCAGTCCGGGCCCGCATGGCGACCGATTCAGTAGATATCGTGCTCGCAGTGCGGCGTACACCTTGCAGCATGTTGCCGTCAGTAACGCCGGTGGCAGCAAAAATTACGTCACCCTCAGCTAAATCAGTGATGGCGTATTTACGGTTCAAGTCTTCGACGCCGACCTTGGCAGCGCGCGCGCGCTCATCATCATTCCGAAACAAAAGCCGGCCTTGAATGTTGCCCCCAATGCAGCGCAAGGCTGCAGCGGCCAGCACACCCTCGGGCGCCCCACCGGTTCCCATGTAAATATCGATATTGGTTTCGGGCATGGCCGTAGCCATGACCCCTGCTACATCGCCATCGCCGATCAACACGATACGTGCGCCAGCCTCCCGTACGGCGGAAATCATTTCAGCATGACGTGGCCTATCCAGAATACATGCCACCACGTCGTTTGGATCCTTGCCAACAGCCTCCGCCACATTATTAATGTTCTCTGCAGCTGTATTATCCAGGTCGATAGCATCGGTGGGCACGTCAGGTCCGGCAGCGATCTTGTCCATATAGACATCCGGTGCGTTCAACAGACCGCCAGCGTCAGACAACGCAAGGACCGCCAAACCGTTGGGCATGCCCTTAGCCGTAATTGTTGTACCTTCCAAAGGGTCTAATGCGATATCAATCTTGGGGCCATCACCGGTGCCAACTTCCTCGCCGATGAACAACATGGGCGCTTCATCGCGCTCTCCTTCGCCGATCACCACCGTTCCGGCCATTTGCAAACGATTGAGAGCCGTTCGCATAGCATCCACAGCGGCCTGATCAGCCAACTTCTCGTCACCCCGGCCCATGACCTCGGCGGCAGCGATAGCTGCTGCCTCCGTCACCCGCACGGCTTCAATGGTAAGGTTACGGTCCATTGTGGTTTTTTCGGCCATCATACGCCCCTAGCGGTTCAACAGATGATGATTCTTTAAACTAATTACTGTAACGGATACGCGGTGAAACTATAGCGCCTCTATTCGGATAATCTTTGGCTTCTCCGCTACTGCTTTCAGCGCGCTGATCTGTTCCATGGCTTTGGTCAGCGCCTTCTCCTTGCATTCATGAGTGATAAGGACCACCGGCACGGGCTCGCCGGGATCTCTGCCCCGTTGCAACATGCTGCCGATGGATATATTCCGATCCCGCAATATCGCAGAAATGTCTGCGATCACGCCCGGCTGATCTATCACCGTCAAGCGTACATAATAGGGCCCGACGTGATGATCCATGGTCGCAGATTGGATCGGCCGCAAGCTGTCCGCAGCAATGGAGAACGTGGGCAAACGGTTCCCGCGGGCAACGTCGATCACGTCGCCCATAACGGCAGAGGCCGTCGGCCCCTCGCCCGCACCGCGACCTTCAAACACCACTTTGTCGATATATTCGCCTTCCACGACTACCGCATTGAAGACACCGCCAACACTGGCAATGGCAGAATCCTCAGCCACCATGCAAGGATGTACACGCTGTTCTA
>CAXGCE010000571.1:0-1763 GCA_964007795.1 uncultured Alphaproteobacteria bacterium
CTTGGAGGCTCTGGGTCTTGCCGAACTGGATCGGGCGGAACTGAAGACCTTCTTGCACGAAGGTGAGGTCGCGTGAAGGCGGAAGATATAAGACAGGTAGCGGCGATTGGCGCTGGTCGAATGGGGCGAGGGATTGCCCATGTGTTTGCCTTTGCCGGATATCACGTAACCTTGGCCGACCTAAAACCGCGCAGTGATGAGGAGCATTTAGCTGTTTTGGTAGCGGCCCGAGAGGAGATTGCCCGAAACCTGACTGCCTTGGCCGAATTTGGCGCTTTTGATGGCGCGTTAATAGCCAGCATGATGGACCGAATTCACTTCACGTCAAATTTGGAAGACTTGTCCGATGTAGATTTGGTTTTTGAGGGTGTGACCGAAACTATTGAGGTAAAGAAACAGGTCTTTCAATTGCTATCGTGCGCCGTGGGGCGCAAGGCGATTGTCGCCTCAACCACTTCGACCTTGCCTGTAGATAAGCTTGCGCAATTTGTCGCTGGACCGGAACGGTTTCTTAATGCCCATTGGTTGAACCCGGCCTATTTGATTCCCCTTGTCGAGATCAGTCCAGGAAGTGTGACGGACGACGATATCGTAAAATCAGTTATTACGATATTGGAGCGGGCGGGCAAGGTCCCAGTGGTGTGCGCGCCGACCCCCGGTTATATCATTCCTCGAATTCAAGCTGTAGCCATGAACGAAGCGGCCCGTATGGTGGAGGAAGGGGTTGCCAGCGCCGAAGATATCGACAGGGCGATCCGTACCGGTTTCGGCCCCCGCTATGCCACCATGGGTTTGCTAGAATTTATCGATGTTGGGGGAGGGGACATTCTCTACCACGCCTCGCGTTACCTGGCCGCTAACTTGGGTTCTGATCGTTACGCATCGCCCCAAAACGTCTTGGATAACATGGAACAGGCGCGTAATGGCCTGCGCGATGGTAAGGGGTTCTATGACTTCGCAGAGATGGATGTCGCTGCCTACCAGCGGGACCAATTGAGAAGATTTGTCGCCCTGTTTCGCCATTTGGATTTGTTGCCATCTCCGGGCGGTAAAATTTGATTAGGCTGTGGCGTTTTTGGAAATAGGCTATGTTCGAGTCGATTGATCATATGCCAGGCACAAACAATCTTCGCGTAGTAGGTCGTGAAAAACATCTTGACGTTAGATTGCAGGCGGGCTGTGAAATTGGCAGACTGCTAACCTTAAGTTGTGCCTATCGAATTGCCGTACCGACAGCTTCCGAAAGACTAGAAAATCCGTCGCGGCGAAGGCGTGCTGTAACGCCCTTTTGAATTGTTCTGATAAGGCCGGGCCCATGATAGATGAGGCCCGTATAAAGTTGGATCAGAGAGGCGCCGTTGCAAATTTTGGTATAGGCGGTGTCTGCACTGTCAATGCCGCCGACACCGATTAGAGGGATTTTACCTTCCGTGTGGCGATAGACGGCCGCCAGTTGTTTTGTTGATAAACCAAACAAAGGGCTGCCGCTAAGGCCACCGGTTTCACGACGAAGTGGGCTTCGCAAGTTATCGCGCTGCCCGATGGTGGTGTTGGAGATGACAATTCCATCGACGGCCAGGGCCGTTAAACTTTCTGACAGGTGTGTCAGACTGGCATTATCAAAATCCGGAGCAATCTTAACAAATATGGGCCGTGGCCTGGGTAAGCCGTTGCGCACGCCGTCCAACAACTCCTTCAGAGCTTCGTGGGTTTGCAGGTCGCGCAGGCCCGGTGTGTTGGGGGATGAGACGTTGATGACAATA
>CAXGCE010000572.1:0-1761 GCA_964007795.1 uncultured Alphaproteobacteria bacterium
CGTTATCATTAGAGTTTGCCGTTATAATTATGGTGCCGTCGTGCGGCAAGTGCGCATCAAATTGATAAAGCTGGGATAGGAAACTGCAACGTGACGGGACCGGCACTGAAGCAATTGCTAAAAGATATCCTGACCGGGGATGAATTGATTTTGGACGCCAGTTCGAGGGCATTACTGTCCCATGACATTGCGAGCGGCGAGGCGGTTGCCGAAATTGTCGTCCGCCCGACCAGTATCGAGTCACTATCCAACGCAGTTGCCCTTGCAGCCAAAACGAATTTCTCTCTCATACCGCGGGGAAGCGGCCACTCATATAGCGGCGGGACTGTCCCCGATCGGACACAATCCATGGTGGTCGATACATCGGCCCTAGACCAGGTCATCGAGATCAACCAAAAGAACCGTTTCGTGCGAGTTCAGGCCGGGTGCACTTGGGCCGCCTTACTGGCGGCGGTAGAGCCATTGGGATACCGAACACCATTCTTCGGCCCTTTGTCTGGTTATGCCAGCACCATCGGCGGTGCGCTGTCCCAGCGCGCGACATTTTTCGGGTCGGCAATGCATGGCTTTTCAGACAAAAGCGTCATCGGACAAACAATTGTACTAGCAGACGGGCGTATCCTGCGAATAGGCATCGGTCACGACGGGCAGCCCCATCCCCAGCCCAGCGGCCCTGACGTCGGACCACTGTTTTTGGGTGATTGCGGCGCCATGGGTATCAAGGTTGAAGCAACTCTGCGCTTAACCGATCGACCTGGAGCTGAGGTTTTTGCGTCGTTTGCCTATCCGGACATGGCGGCTTTGCTGCGAGCCCAAAACGATCTATGTGGCATCGACGGCATCGCGGAATGTTTCGGTTTTGACCGCCAAGCCAATATCAACCTAGCCAAGGGCGGTTTTGAATTTTTTGAGGGTGCGGAGATCGTTACGGATGTCCTACGGCAATCTGGCTCCACACGTCAGCGCCTTGGCCGAGCGGCCCAACTGTTCCGAGACGGGCGCCGTGCCGTCGCCCAACTACAGAGCTCTCTCCATATTTGCCTCGAAGGTGAAACCGAGACCCATGCCTGTGAACGTCTTGCAAAGGCCGGCTCGATAGCCCTACGCCACGGTGGCGAAGCCATCCCGGACACCATCCCACGTGTAACACGCTCCCGGCCCTTCCGGCCCATAAAGGCCTTGCTAGGTCCAGAAGGGGAACGCTGGTTACCCTTACACGGCATCTTCAGGCTGAGCGACGTCACTGAGGCTTATTCAGCCCTAGCGGATGCCCTGGCAGAACGACGGGAAGAGTTGGCCTCGCGGCAGATCACGGTAAGTTTATTGACGGTCACAAGTGGCGATACCATCGTGATCGAACCGCACCTATTTTGGCCAGACGGACTACATCGGTTCCACCGCCACCATGTGACAGACGAACAGCTTCGCCGTTACGGTGATCTCCCAGACAGGCCAGAGCTCCGAGACTTGGCTCATGCGCTGCGCAGGGAATTGGGTAGTGTCCTGTACGAAGCCGGGGCTGAACATTTGCAGATCGGCCGACATTACCCCTTTGAGCAGGATATAGATCCCGTGCGCTTGAAACTTCTGCTGGCCCTCAAACACCACGTCGATCCAAAAGGGATCATGGCGCCCGACGTTCTATTCAGAAAAAATGCCGAATAAGGGAATGTTGAAAGGAGCCCAATCGTGAATTTAATTGATACCCTGCTAGTTAACCGCCCCGAGCAAACATTTTTTGATGATCCTGCCCTGGATCGC
>CAXGCE010000573.1:0-1758 GCA_964007795.1 uncultured Alphaproteobacteria bacterium
TTGACCGTGGGGGTGCCTAAAAAGGCACCTTCCCGCAAGCCGGACGATGAATTGCCTATTAAACAGGCCGCATTGGCGATCAGCCGAGCGTAGTCCTCCGGGCTAAAATTTCGATAGAAATGCAGCTTGCCGTCACCAATTCGTTCGCGGTGCAGTCGCAAGCCCTTGGAGACATCGTCCGAGCCGGCGTCCACATTGGGCCAAAGCCATGCAGTCTGCACGTCAAGTGCCAGCACGGCGGCCAAGGTTTCTTGGATTTGTTCGAAGCCTTGGCCAAATTCAGTGGTGACGGGGTGCTGCAATACAACTAAATAGGGTTGGTTGGTGTCCAGTTTCGCGCCAACGCCCCGGTTGCTTTCGAATAGATCACCGGGCAGGGAAAGATCCAGGTTCGCGATCAGGTCGATGGCGGGGCAGCCCGTCAGATGCACACGCCCCGGTTCTTCACCCATGCGCAACAGGTAATCGGCCGCTCGTTCGGTCGCGGGGAAATGAACATGGGCTAGTTTAGTCACCGCATGACGTACGCTTTCATCGATCGATCCGGTGACCTCGCCCCCTTGGGTATGGGCCACTGGAATGTTCATATAGCTGGCGGCGATGGCGGTGGCGATGGTCTCGAACCTGTCGGCAACGGTCAGCACCACGTCCGGACGTAAGTTTTCGAACTGGGTCGAGAGATCCATAATAGCCATACCCGTCGACTTGGCCATGGTAGTGGGATTTTCCCCCTCCACGATGGAATAGACCTTGGCGGCCGGCTCAAAACCGTCCTTGCGGATCACATCCACCGCATGGCCAAACCGATACAGCAGGGCCGAGGCGCCGACGATAGTTTTAAGCTCCAAATCTGGATGTTCCTGGATTGCCCGCATTACCGATTTGATGCGGGCATAGTTAGCCCGGCTGTTTATCACGACACATATCTTGCGTTGCATTAGGCAACATCCTCCGGCCGCAACAGTCTATCTGGTCGGACGTCATTGACTAGAACACGGCCCACAAATTCGTCCAGCCTTTTGGCGGGGATGCCTGTGCCTGGCTTCTTAGCGGTCAGCATATCAGTCGTCAGGGTCGTGCCTTTGGCCAGAGGCCGAATTGGTGCCAGGCTTTTGGTGAACAAGCTGCGCATGGTTTCCAGTTCGTCCGCCACCTGATCCTTGTCCACGGGGCAGCCGTCCATATGCGCAAAAGCATTACGTGCATCGGCCACTTGACGGAATTCCTCAAACGTCAGTGAGGCCGGCACGTCGGGGCCAAACATGCGCTTGTCGAAAATCACATGCACCTCGACCATGTCTGCGCCGCGCGCAATGGCAGCCAGGGCTGGATATAGGCTGCCACTGTGATCGGACAGGCCGACCGGGCAATCGTGTTCCGTTCGGAGACGGTCGATGACGTTCAGACCTACCTGGTCTAATGGCGTGGGATACCGGGATGTACATTGAAACAGGCCCAGGTCCACGCCCAGGGCACGTATATCGGCGGCGCTGTCGGCGATTTCTACCCAACGGCTCATGCCCGTTGAGAGCAAAATGGGTTTGCCGGTTCTGGCCATGGCGGCCATGAGATCATGGGATTTATATTCGCCAGATCCGATCTTCCAGGCCGCGTGACCCAGCTTCTCCAATAGTTCCACGGCTGCCACTGAAAAGGCGGACGAGAGGAAAATCAAGCCTTTATCCGCCGAATGGTCTGCCAGCTCAGCCCATTGTGCGCGGCTGAATTCCATACGGTACCAGTAGTCGAAACGGGTTG
>CAXGCE010000574.1:0-1757 GCA_964007795.1 uncultured Alphaproteobacteria bacterium
TTTAGGCCCTTGTTTAGTGCTAGGGACATCCGGCGAAAGGTCCTAACTGGCACCCTCGTTTGATCATTTTTGGCGTTTTTCTGGGTCTTTTCCCGCGCATCGGCCATGGCGCTATCATATTCTCGCAGGGCCACCATGGTTTCCTTTAGCAAGCGGGTCGGATCCACCTCCCGTAAATAGCGGCGGCCAACTATGGGCAGAGCACGGCGCAACACGGCTATTTCGTCGTCATTCAGGCGAACGCTATGCTCGGCAGCCAGCTCTCCGATCAGATTGCGGGTCGATTTCGCGCTGACGCCATCCGGCACAGCTAGGGCACCAACCAGGATTATGACCATGACCAAAAAGTCAGATCGCGCGCTGAGCACACCTCGCCCGAAATTTCTGATCATTCTCATGATTGTACCAATGTCCCACCTAAAATCGCTTGGCTAGCCAAATTGCTATTTTGGTCCCGGCTTTGACGCTTCGGCTCAACAGTTTGTGTGCAGGTGCTTCCTCTGCGCCATTTTCCAGTGCCGTATCCCGATGACGCAGCTCATCCTCGCGAAACTCGGAAATTATGGCTCGCAATTCCGGCTCGTCTTCACCTAACTGCTCCAGCTGTTGTTGATAGTGTTCCTCGATAACTTCCTCGACAGCCACCGTGACTGCCATGGCGGCTTGCTCTCCCACCAGAGCGCTACCGGTGCCAATGGCATAACCCATCCCTCGCCATAAGGGAGATAATGCGGACGGGCGCACGCCTCTTTTTGTTATTAGTTTTTCGAAGGTTTTTAGATGTTCGGATTCTTGCTGCTCCATCTCCGACAGAAGAGGTGCGCTCGGCTGATCCTTGAGAACCGCCATCTGCCCAACGTAGATCGCTTGTGCTCCCAATTCACCGGCGTGATCAACTCGGATCATTCGCGCGACTTCCCGACTTGCAGCCCGATCACCGGGCAGGGTAGCGGGGCGGGTCCGATGGGGCATGGGGAAATTCAGGTTCATGGATTGATTACACCCTTAGTGCAGCTTTGCTGACTAAGGCCGCGTAGATGGCCAAAGCCAGTGAGAATAGGACGTTGTAGCCTGCCATGGAAATACCAAACAATGAAAAGGCGATATCATCGCAACGGATTACCGGCGTCGCGGCGATTTGTGCGCGGAGCGCGTCCAGAGTTTGTGGAGTGCCACCTGGGCCAGTGCAGCCCTCGGGACCAATCCACCAATGCTGCTCCACACCCACGTGATAGGCAGCGATACCGGAATTAATCGATAGAAACAGAGCTGATAATATAAGTGCCCAGGCCGCGAATGGCCGGGCCGCTGGCATCAGGGTAACTAGGCACAAGGCGATGACGATTACATATGGATAGCGCTGATAGATGCACAGGTCGCAAGGCGGCAGGTCAAAGACGTACTGGCCGATGAAAGCAGCGGTAAGGGCCAAGGCCGAAGCCGAGGCGACCAGAACGAGTGCGGTTCGGGAGGCCAGCAATGATTCCATCACTACAAAACCAGTTTCACCACGGCGAAGCCGCCGATTAATAGCGCAATGAACACCATGCATAGGATGCCCAGGTAACGTTCAATGAAGTTTTGGATCGATTCACCAAATTTCCACAGCAAGGCCGCCACGATGGCGAACCGGGCGCCGCGGGCGACGATGGAGGCGATGATGAAGACTGGCAGGCTCAAACCCGTAACGCCTGATGCGATGGTGATCACCTTGTAGGGGAAGGGCGTTAACCCGGCGATTAGGACAATCCAGACGC
>CAXGCE010000575.1:0-1747 GCA_964007795.1 uncultured Alphaproteobacteria bacterium
TTGCTTCGACCGGTTAGATAAGGAGTGATCGCACCATGGATGGCGAGTTGGTATTTTCCATTGTCGGCGTCTTGGTCCTGCTGGTGCTATCCGCCATTTTCTCAGGTTCGGAAACAGCGTTGACCGCCGTTTCGCGGGCCCGCATGCACCAATTAGAACGCCGCGGCCTGCGCCGCGCCGGTAAGGTAAACCAGATGATTGACCGCCCCGAACGCCTGATCGGTGCAATCCTGCTGGGTAATAATTTGGTCAATATTCTGGCCTCGGCTCTGGCCACTTCCGTGCTGATCACCTTTTTTGGCAAAGCCGGCGTGGCTTATGCGACGGCTATCATGACGGGAATGGTCGTTGTTTTTTCGGAAGTCCTGCCCAAGACCTATGCTTTGAATCAACCTAACCGTACGGCCTTAGCGGCGGCCCCGATATTCAGCCCCATCGTCATGGCCTTGGGACCGGTGGCAGATCTAATTCAGATCATCGTACGAAGCATATTAGCGTTGTGCGGCGTCCGCATGCGCAGCAGGGATGAGACCTCCGACGCATCCGAGGAACTGCGCGGAGCACTTGCCCTGCACGCCCTCGAAGGCGCGATGGTAAAGCGTGACAGGGACATGTTGGACGGCATTCTGGATCTATCCGATGTTGAAGTGTCCGAGATCATGGTGCACCGCAAAAACATGATCATTATGGATGCCGACCGCCCAGCCGACGACATCGCCGAAGAATTATTGGCCACACCTTACAGCCGGGTGCCCCTGTGGCAAGGCGACATGGACAATATCGTTGGAATTTTGCATGCGAAGGATTTGTTGCGCACCATCAGCGTCGCGCAAAACGATACCGCCGGCGCACCCAGCTTGCATAGCCTGTGTCGGGGACCATGGTTCGTGCCCGAAACCACGACGTTGATTGAGCAGTTGAATGCCTTCCGTGCCCGACGAGAGCATTTCGCCTTGGTCGTGGATGAGTATGGTGCCTTGATGGGCATGGTGACCCTGGAAGACATACTTGAGGAGATCGTGGGCGAAATTAGAGACGAACATGATATTAGCCGGTCCATTGCAGTGCGGCGCGAAGCCGGAGGCAGCTATATAGTCGACGGCGTCGTCACCATCCGGGACCTGAATCGTGATTTTGATTGGGATCTACCAGAGGATGACGCCGCCACGATCGCCGGGCTCGTGATACATACTGCACGGCAAATTCCGGATGTCGGCGAAGAATTTGAGTTAGACGGTTTCAATTTCGAAGTAATACGCCGACTACGTAACCAGGTTACCGCCGTACGCATCCGCCCGCCAGGACAAGTGGATTAGCCATCACTTCTAACCTAGCTTCTGGTTAGCTGACACTGGCGCGGAAATTGTTCAGTACGGAGACACAAAAATCCCATATTAATTTTGCGCCAGTTGGGTCTCGCAGCCTTACTATCCTTTGCTGGCGCGACAAACCCCTGCACTAGTCTGATTAAATCTTATTTAGGGGCAGCAGCAAACTTCGATCATTGCAACCCAAATATATGGTTCCAGTTTCAACGATGTGCGCCGTTTGCCGGCCCAAATTTTGCGTTGCTCACCATCCGCCTGACCTTGGTTCCTGCTGCGCTATGCCAGGCAAATAAATCCATCCTCGAATTGGCGAAAATAATCCCTAAAATTTACGTATACACGAATTTATCAAAATTCATTCTTTATGTTTGACAAATTTTTGATACAAATCATTCACAAGTATCGGTCAGGTTGTGGTC
>CAXGCE010000576.1:0-1746 GCA_964007795.1 uncultured Alphaproteobacteria bacterium
GACGATATGGCCGCCAGCGATCAGATTTTCATCGCCAGTTAGATTCTCAAACACCCGGCGCCCCTCAAACACCTGTACGATCCCCATCTCCACCGCTTCATGGGCTTGCAAGTGATCAATTCGCTGGCCGTCAAATTCGATGGTGCCTCGGGTCACCTCGCCGCGTTCGGCCTTCAATTGACCGGATATCGCTTTTAGAGTGGTGGATTTACCCGCGCCGTTAGCGCCTAGAACCGTAGTAATTTCGCCTTCTTCGACCTCAATGGAGATACCCCGCAAAACCAGTATGACGCCATCGTATATGACTTCGACGTTGTTGAGTATGAGCACGGCACTCCCCAATACAGATCAAAAAGCACAAACGGATAATTGAAAAAAAGAAAAAATATCGGCTGACCCGGCCCGGTATCAAACTTGGACCGGGCCAGCCGAGTGATGAGATCTTGGCTTAGTGGCCCTTTACCATTGCCATGACCGTGTCGCGATAGCCATGCAACCATTTAGATATGGGCACAAATTTCTCGCCACGGACCTGGAACATCTGCACCCAGCCGCCGCCTTCATGATCTTCGGCGGTGATGGTCAAAGGAGGCAAAATTCCGCCAAGGGTGAAGCCCGAGATGGCCTCAAAGCCGTTCTTGACGTCGGTGCCGTTAATGTCGGCACTGCCGCCCTTGGCCTTGACCGCGTTTTCGATGGCTTTCAGATGCAAGGCTGCCCAGAGCAGGCCACGATTGTAGTAAACCGTGGATTCCATCTCTTTCGGCGCGGCCTTGCCTTTCGCCTTGTACATCGCCTTGATGTCGCGCAGCACTTGGTAGTCGGAACCGGCACCGGCCATCTGAATCACATAGTAACCCTGAGCCTTGTGCCAGCCACCTGCGCCCATGATGTTGGATTCACCGGCGGCCCAGACGAAGCCGACCATCTTGTTCAACGGATAGCCCTGTCGGGAAAATTCGTTCAGCGCCACCGAGGGAGCTTTGCCGAACAGATGGTTGATGACAAAATCAGCCCGGTAACGGCGGGCAATATCCTGCACCTGCACTTTCATCTCGACACCTGGCGGAGGAATAGCAAATTCCTTGAGCTCGAAGCCTTCCATGTCCCGCAGCTTGTGCAGAATGGGAAGAGGCTCGCGGCCCGCTGGGTTGTCGTAATAGATGTAGGCAATTTTCTTACCCTTCAATACGCCGCCCAACTGATCCTTGGCGAACTGCACAGCGGCAGCGCCTTGCGACCAATAGGTGGCAGCGATGGGGAAGAGATAGGGATATTTTTTACCATTGGCTGCAGCAGCGGAGCCAAAACCAGGGCTGGTGCCCGGGATCTTGTCTTCGTGCAACAACGGCGTCAAAGCCTGCGTATGCGGTGTGCCATAAATACCTATGACCACGGCACCGGCCTTTTTCATGCGTTGATAGGCTTCCATGCCGGGCGGCACTTTGTATTCATGGTCAATTTCCATGACCTTGATATTGTGGCCGCCAATGCCGCCCCTGCTATTCACAAGACTAACGTAGTCATGATAACCGGGACACAGGAACGTGCCGACAGTCTGCGTCGGGCCGGTCCTATCGCACTGCAGGCCGACGACGATTTCGCCGGCGGTCGCGGTGCTGATCTGAAAAGAGGCGGCCGCAACCACGGTCGCTGCCATCAGACCGAGTCTTAAATGTCTCATGCCTTATTCTCCCCTGTTAAGTGCCGCCGTTCTATTCGACGACGGTGAAATACCCTAAACCC
>CAXGCE010000577.1:0-1741 GCA_964007795.1 uncultured Alphaproteobacteria bacterium
CGTGCCCATTACGCCGCGCCCCTTGCGCGAGGCAGGCCAAGCTATTGCCGACTTGCGGGACGGCAAGACGGTGGGGCGGTATGTTCTAACCAACTAATTCAGTACGTGCCGGCGGCATTTGAGCTACCGCGCCCAGCAAAAGGCTGCCATCTGCCCCCGGTAGGTGGCTGCGCTCACTAATGTAGCGTCGCCAGGCTCGTGCCCCGGGTTGGCCATGAAAAAGCCCCAGCATGTGACGGCTGATGGCATTCAGGCGCACGCCCGTCGCTAACTGTCGTTCAATGTAGGGCTGCATGGCCCGGACCAGTTTCGCCCGGCTGGGAATGGGCGTCGGATCGCCAAAAATGCCCTGATCGACGCCCGCCATTAAATAGGGAGAATGATAGGCCGCCCGGCCGATCATGACGCCGTCTACATGTTCTAAATGTTTGTGGCATTGCTCCAGGGTTTCAATGCCGCCGTTGATGACGATTTCAAGCTCCGGATAATCCACTTTTAGTCGGTAAACCCGTTCGTAGTTCAGGGGTGGGATCTCCCGGTTTTGTTTTGGGCTGAGGCCAGACAGACAAGCCTTTCGGGCGTGTACTATAAAATTTTGGCATCCCGCCGTGGCTACCGTGTCGACGAACCTACAAAGGAAGTCGTAGCTGTCAAGATCATCAATGCCAATTCGGGATTTGACAGTAATAGGTATATCCACGGCCTTGTGCATGGTGCGGACCATCGTTGCGACCAAATCCGGTTCCCCCATCAGGCAGGCACCAAAACGCCCTGACTGCACACGGTCGCTGGGACAGCCTACGTTAATGTTGACCTCGTCATAACCAAATTCCTGGCCGATCTCTGCCGCCAGAGCCATGCGATCCGGATCCGCACCCCCTAGCTGAAGAGCGATGGGATGTTCTTCATTTGAAAATCCCAGAAGGCGTTCTCGGTTGCCATGGATCACCGCTTCCGCCGTGACCATTTCCGTGTACAGGAACGCCCGCCGGCTGATCTGACGTAGAAAATAGCGCTCGTGCCGATCTGTATATTCCATCATCGGCGCAATCGAAAACCGGCACTTCGAGCCCACAAGCTTTACCCTTCGAAAACCGACCGTAGCACGCCGGCGGTGTGGTCAAGCGCGACCAGGGCCTGATCTACCTTGCCGCCCATCCGGGCAAAGCCATGTACCATTCCTTTGTAGCATTTGTACTGTACTTCAACGCCGGACTTGGCCAGTTTCTCGGCGTACAGGCGCCCTTCATCGCGTAACGGGTCAAATTCGGCGGTCTGAATCCAGGTTCGCGGCAGGTCGGTATGGTATTTGGCGAGAAGCGGTGAGGCGCGCGGGTCAGTTCGCGCCTCCCGGTCCGGCAGATACAGGTCGTTGAAACGTTCTATCGCCTCGCTGGTTAGCAGGTAACCCTCGCCGTTTTCCACCTTGGATTTAGTGTCCGCGTCCAGATGAACCACCGGATAGATCAGCACCTGCAGGCGCAGCGAGATGCCCTTGGGCGCATCCCGGAGGGCAATGGCCACCGAGGCTGCAAGGTTGCCGCCCGCACTGTCGCCCACCACAGCCATCCGGGCGGGATCGCCACCAATATTTGCGGCGTTCGTTCCAACCCATCGGGTGGCGGCTATGCAATCCTCCAATCCAGCGGGAAATTGGTTCTCGGGCGCCAGACGGTAGTCCACGGACACGACAATGCATTCCGCTGCCTGGGCTAGAAACCGACAAATATGGTCGTGACTG
>CAXGCE010000578.1:0-1740 GCA_964007795.1 uncultured Alphaproteobacteria bacterium
CCGCCATGTCCGTACAACGATCAGCCAGGCGGACCACTGGCCCGAGTCCGCAAGCGTGCACATGAGCCTCTAATTCCGCTCGGTAGTTCCCGCGTCCCTGATCTCCGCCCACCAGTACACAACAGACATCTTGACGGCCCAAGATTTGTAGAGCCTTGATCAGTACTGACTGGCCTTTCCAAGACGTAAAGCGACCGGGCAGCATTATCACGGGATGGTCATCGGTCAACCTCCAGCCGCGCGAGATCTGGATGATCCGTTCGGCGCTGACCTTGGCTGGATCGAACAAGTTGACGTCTATACCACGGTGTATCGTCAGCAATCGGTCGTCGCTAATACCGTATGTCTCTCGCACATGTTCAGAGACGAAATTCGAAATGGCAATGACCCGATCTCCCTTGGCCATAACAGCATTGTAGTAATGCTTTGCCCAATTATGGCCATAGGCGTTGTGAAAGGTTGTCACGAAAGGTTTGCCTGTGCGCCGGGCTGCGCTCAATGCGCTCCAAGCCGGAGCCCGGCTGCGAGCGTGCACCAAATCAATTCCCTGCCGCCTGATCAAGTTGGCCAAGGCACCACTATTGCGTAGCATGCGGAAGGGCCGTTTCACCGCCAATGGCAGATCCACATGCTGAGCCCGGGCCCGATCAAGTTCATGCGTCATCAAGCCGCCAGACGATGCCACCGTTGCCCGCCAGCCGGCCGCCGTCAGCGCCGCTGCAGTTTGCACGGTGCCGCGCTCCACCCCACCCATTTCCATAGACGGCAGTACCTGCAGAACATGGGGTCCGGCCGCTTCCGCTCCAATCCCTGGAATGCTAGATTTCGAACCGCCCATTTGTAACCCAATGTCCATGCTGATTGACGCATCCATGACCAATGAACCAGAACCGCGTTTCCTCACCCAAGAGGATGGAACCCGCATCGCCTACCATCATACGCTAGGGAAAGCACCTGGTGTGATCTTTTGTGGCGGTTTCATGTCCGATATGACAGGAACCAAGGCCACGGCCCTGGAGGAAGCCTGCAAGGAACAGGGCCGCGCCTACACTCGGTTCGACTATCGCGGCCACGGACAATCCGACGGCGTGTTCGAGGAAGGCACCATCGGCTTGTGGACGGAGGATGCCCTGGCTGTCCTGGACCAAGTATCCGAGGGTCCTCAAGTTGTGGTCGGATCTTCCATGGGGGGCTGGATCATGCTTCTACTGGCCCGGGCTCGTCCGCAGAAGATCGCCGGGCTGGTAGGTGTCGCACCCGCGCCGGATTTTGTACTGCGCATGTGGGATGGATTTTCGGACGAAATCAAAACGACCTTGAAACGCGATGGCGTCTATCGCGCGCCGTCGGAATATTCCGACAAACCCTATTCCATCACCATGAACCTGATTGAAGAAGGCAAAAAGCATCTAATTTTGCAACAACCCCTCAAAGTAAATTATCCTGTCCGCATCCTACATGGAATGGAAGATCCGGATGTGCCCTGGCGTCAATCCCTAGAAATTGTAAATCAACTGCTGGGTGAGGATATCATTGTTACGTTCTCGAAGACCGGCGATCATCGCCTTTCCGAACCCGACGATATTGCACGGCTGACACATACGGTTGAAACCTTGGCCTGCAAAGTTTGACGTGCCTATCAGGTATCCAGTCAAAATGCCGATGCAAGGCGCAAAATTAATCCTGGTTAGGGATAATTCCTCAAACATGGACTGAATAGGGTCTCAAAACAGTGATTTG
>CAXGCE010000579.1:0-1737 GCA_964007795.1 uncultured Alphaproteobacteria bacterium
TAATACATCACCTGATTGATTTCATGGCGGTTGATGGCCATCGATATCGCGCGGCTCTTGGTCAAGACTCGGGACGAGCTGTCACCTTCAGACATTACCAACGCCGCTCTAGAAGCGCTATTGGCCTCTTCGGTTACGGATGTCTATATGCTGGGCCGCCGCGGTCCTATTGAAGCAAAATTCACTAATGTCGAATTGCGTGAGATGGGCAAACTCGAAAATTGTGTGCCGCAAATTGTTGGAACTAAAATACCGGATAGCGTACCTGCGGAATTAGATATGTCGGACAGGGACCGCCGTCTGCGAGAACGGAACTTGGCGACATTGCGCGAATTCGTACCGCGTCAACCGGAGGAACTGGAGAAACGGGTTCATTTCCAGTTCTATGCCGCCCCTCGGGAAATTTTAGGTGGTGATCATGTCGAAGCCATACGTCTGGAGCGGACTGAGGTCGTTGACGGGCGGGCCGTAGGCGCGGGGGAATATTTTGAAATCGAAACAAATTTAGTTCTACCGGCCGTAGGTTACAGATCCTCCGGATTAAGTGGTTTGCCTTTTAACGACGACTGGGGTGTCGCTATAAGCGACGATGGACGGGCCGGTGAGGGATTGTATGTAGTAGGTTGGATAAAGAGAGGCCCGACCGGCGTAATTGGCACAAACCGCCCGGATGGCCAAGGAGCTGCGAAGCAAATTTTCGAGGATTTTTCTGCAGGATCGAAACCTGGCCGAAAGGCTCTGGAAGCCGCTTTGGCGCCAAAAAATATTCGTTTTGTTTCTTATGAAGATTGGAAAGTATTGGATGTCCATGAAGTCGCGCAGGCGAGGGCTGGGGCACCTCGGGAGAAGGAAATTACCGTGGGATCCATGCTGGGAGTTATGGGCGGCATTTGACACCTAGCATAGGATTCCTGCATGGCTAGCTACCTTCGGCCAACACAATTAGAGAACGCATTGTCAGCCCTGGCTGGGCATAAATATATCGTCATCGCTGGTGCAACAGATTATTACCCGGCGCAGGTCGCCCAATACACTAGTAACGATATACTCGACTTGAGCGCCATTGAAAATCTGGCTGGTATCAGCTTAGATCAAGGCGGCAATTATTGGCGTATTGGCGCCATGACCACCTGGCAGGATTTGTTGGAAACGGAATTGCCCGGCTGTTTTGATGGCCTTAAGGCGGCCGCTAGGCAGGTTGGTGGACAGCAAATTCAGAATTGCGCCACGATCGCTGGAAACCTATGCAACGCCTCGCCGGCGGCGGACGGTGTTCCACCCTTGTTAACCTTAAATGCGCGTGTTGTTCTGCAAACGCAAACTCGGAAAAGGGAGTTACCATTATCAGAGTTTATCCTGGGCAATAGGCGGACCGCGTTGGAAGCCGGGGAACTGCTGACTGATATCTTGATCCCTAAGAAATTAGCACAAGGACGTGCAGGGTTCTTGAAGCTAGGCGCTCGCGAATATCTGGTGATTTCCGTTGTTATGGTAGCCGGGCTATTGATCCTGGATGAACAAGGTAAGGTGCGCTGTGCTCACATCGTTGTCGGTGCTTGCTCGGAAACGGCAGTTTCCCTGCCAGAATTAGAGGCCGAATTAGTAGGCCAACATTTTTCACCAAATATAGTCCGGTCGGATCATTTCAATCATCTTTCAGCTATTGATGATCATCGCGGTACGGCCGTTTATCGGCTCGATACCGCATTGACCCTGACCAGACGTTTGTTGTCGGAA
>CAXGCE010000580.1:0-1732 GCA_964007795.1 uncultured Alphaproteobacteria bacterium
AGCATTGCACGTGACTTTGCCGAACGTCTGGCGGGGGAAGCAGGCAAGTTAGTCGTGGGTGATCCGACGGATGCGTCCACTGAGGTTGGGCCCCTGATCAGGCCAAAAGAGGTAGCTCGGGTCGACAATTGGGTTGGTGAAGCGCGAGAAAGCGGTGGTGACGTTTTGTGCGGTGGCGCCCCTGTCTCCGAGAGCTGTTATGCGCCGACCGTAATCTACGACCCGCCAGGCGACGCGCAGGTTTCCTGCCGAGAAATTTTTGGCCCTGTAGTCTGCGTCTACCCCTATTCAGATATTGATGGCGCAATTACTAAGGCCAATAGTCTCGACTATGCTTTCCAGGCCTCTGTCTTCACACAGGACATGGACATAGCAATGAGGGCCTATGCGCGGCTGGATGCCACTGCTGTCATGGTCAATGATCACACTGCTTTCCGCGTTGATTGGATGCCGTTCGCCGGCTTGCGGCAATCGGGCCTAGGTGTGGGAGGTATTCCCCATACTATGCATGAAATGCAGATCGAAAAAATGTTGGTGATCAAATCAGCGGAACTTTGATGGACGAATATGGAGACAGAAGAAAAAAATGGCGAGGAATTCCGTGACGACGATCGAACCGCAACCAGACTTCCCGCGGCAGTGATCAAGGAGCTTGCGAAGCAAGACGACGCCAAAGCTTGGGTGTCCGTCGTTACACTTTTGTTGGTCTTGGCCGTTTGCTTCGGTGTTTCGTTAGCAGTCTGGTCACCCTGGGTGGTCATACCAGCCGTCTTGATAATCGCCTCTCGCCAGCAGGCTTGTTTCGTTCTGGCGCACGACGCAGCGCATTACCGCTTGTTCAAAAGCCGCGTTCTAAATGACCTTGTCGGGTGTGCCCTGGCTGCACCGGTCGGAATTTCTATGCGAACCTACAGGGTTGTGCACCGACTTCATCACAATCATCTATATACTCCGCAGGACCCGGACATTCCCCTGCACGGCGGTTACCCTCGCGGCCGATCATATCTTCTAAAAAAGTTGCTAATCGATTTGACCGGACGCACAGCGCCTAAGACGATAGCCTATTTTCTTGGCGCACCTGCTATCAACGACGAGAGCCCCAATAGCAACCGTCCGCTCCATGATACCACGCCCGAGTTACGCCAAGCAGCCCGCCAAGATCGATGGCTGGTAATTGGGTTTCACGTTGGCGCGCCCCTATTGGCGGCGCTCTCTGGTCATCTAGCAGCCTATCTGATTCTTTGGATCTTACCGCTTTGCACCATTCTACAGGTTCTTTTGCGCTTTCGCGCAATTTGCGAACATGGTGCCGTCAGGGATCAAAATTCACCGCTTTTGGCGGCACGGACCAATCTAGGTCCTAAATGGCTGCGTTGGTTCCTATTTCCCTATCATGTGAACTACCACATAGAACATCACCTCTATCCTGCCATACCGCACTACAATCTGCCTGCCTGTCATGAAGAGTTTATTCGACGCGGCATACTGGAAGGGGCCGAGGTGCGGCAGGTGTTCGAAACGACCCGCCTGATTGGTGCCGATCCCGCAGCAGTTAATTAAATTGGATTTACTGATTGAAGCGTTATGTTTGAAAATTCTGTATCTTCTAAAATACCAGCACCATTAGATAAATTCCGCGCAAAAGTCCTGCCCGAATGGATCGACCATAATGGCCACATGAACGTGGCCTATTACGTCCTGGCATTTGACCTTGTGACTGATACTGTCTACG
>CAXGCE010000581.1:0-1724 GCA_964007795.1 uncultured Alphaproteobacteria bacterium
ATCTCAGGTGCGGCATCTTTTACTGCGGCAAGAATGTCCAAATACGTTTGCCCCGTGTACTCAGGATGAATGCCGCCCTGCATGCAAACTTCCGTTGCGCCCCGAGCCCAGGCTTCTCCAGCTCGGCGGCCAATCTCCTCAAGCGAAAGGTCATACGGGCGCCCCCGCAAATTTTCACTCAGCTTGCCTTTCGAGAAGGCGCAGAATTGGCATTTGAAATAGCAGATGTTGGTATAGTTGATATTGCGCACAACGACGTAAGACACATCGTCCCCATTGACTTTGCGGCGCAATTCGTCGGCCGCTCGGCAGACCAGGTCTATTTCCCCGCCCCGAGCCTGAAATAGGCGGGTTACTTCCGCTTCGTTCAAATCACCGCCATCAGATGCCCGGATTAGTAAATGATTGAGTTCCGGCACATGAGGTGACGCAGATTTCAAGGTCACTGGCGGCGCCATATGGATTCCCGGAGACCACGTATCCGTTCGCGCTAACCCGGATGCGTCGATCCGGTTCAGGACTACCGGAACGAAACCGGGATCCAACCAACGTTGTGCCTGCAGCGCATAGTTTGGGTAAATCGCTAGCCGTTCGACAAGATGCTTACCGCCCTTCGCCGTGTCATCAGCTAATTGCCTGAGGTGCGGCCAAGGCGCTTCTGGATTTACATGATCCGGCGTCACGGGGGAAACGCCGCCCCAATCATTGATGCCTGCGTCGATAAGGCTGGATGAATTTTTTGGGCTTAGGTTCGGCGGTGCCTGAATATGCATCTCCGATCCAAATATTAGTCGCGCAGCCGCGATGCTCCAGCGTAATTCGTTGATGGGTGCATCCGGCCAGTCGGCCATGCGGGTATCATCCTTGGCCCGGAAATTCTGAACAATGATTTCCTGAATATGGCTAAAACGTTCATGCAATTCACGCAAAGCCAGCAGGGCTTCTATCCGTTCCTCACGGGTCTCGCCAATCCCAATTAAGATACCCGTAGTAAATGGGATCGCCAGCTTACCCGCAGCCTCAATGGTGGCCAGTCGCACGGCGGGATCCTTGTCGGGGGAACCATGATGGCAACCACCCTTCTCCAAAAGCCGGGACGAAATACTCTCCAGCATAATACCTTGGGAAACGGAGACCTCACGCAGTGACGCCAATTCTGCCTCGCTCATTACGCCCGGGTTCAGGTGTGGCAAAAGACCCGTCTCCTCAAACACCAGCAGCGCCATGGCCCGCAAATAGGAAATTGTGGAATCATGGCCCATTTTTGCCAATTCTTCCCGCGCCACGCGGTATCTCAGCTCCGGTTTGTCGCCTAAGGTAAATAACGCTTCTTTACAGCCCGCCTCAGCTCCGGACCGGGCTACAGCCAAAACTTCATCCGGGGTCATATAGGCTGGCTGTCCCTTGCGGGGTGGGTGAGCGAAAGTACAATAGTGACAAACATCCCGGCATAATTGGGTCAGTGGAATAAATACCTTGCGGGAATAACTAACCATCCGACCATGCGACCGGTCCCGTAATTCCGACGCCACCTTTTGCAATCCAGCCAGGTCCGTCACAGTTGCCAGGGACAGGGCTTGATCCCTTGATGGCCGCCGATCTGGCCAAGCTTTGATGTCCGCAATGGATGTCATCTATACAAAAACCCCTTAGTCACCCAGAATTCGGGCTGATATCCCCGAAGCTTGAAGGTACTGTAAACTGCCGCAGTTATTTTGCCCCAT
>CAXGCE010000582.1:0-1705 GCA_964007795.1 uncultured Alphaproteobacteria bacterium
TATACTGAAGCCGAGGGCCGCGACCCGGCCCAGATGGGTATCGAAATCTGGACCTCTGTCGGAGTTGGCGGACCGGATGATTGGCGTCGAGAATTTCAATTCTGGCAGGATTCAGGAGTCTCTCATATCACCGTAAACAACACCTTCAACCGCGGCGACCATCACACCCGCATTACCGGCCGTTCCCTGACCGACCATATCGATGGGATCAAAAGCTATCGCGCTGCCGTCGCGGACCTCCTGTAGAGCATGGGTCACTATCCCGAAGGCTCTGGTCAGGTATATTTGTGCACCCAATTGGACGTGAAGGCGTTCCAGGGCCTCGCCAAAAGTCAGTGGGAAGCCGCATCTTGCTGGTCGTCATGTAGGCCAGTTCCGAACGCGAGAAATGGCCAAGCATGAAGGATTGCCAATGGAAAACTCTGCACCGCTGGTTGGATCATGCCAAAGTGGATCTGGAGGATCACCAATGCTAGTAACGCTATCGTAACTTCCAGTTGGAACTTCTTAAGAGGCAATTATGGTTGGACGTTTGACGGGACGGCGTGCGGTGGTTACGGGCGGTGCCGGTGGCATTGGCCGGGCGATCGCGGCGGCATATTTGCGTGAAGGTGCTTCCGTGGTGATTGCCGATATCGATGCTGCAGCTGCGAAAAACACAGCAGAAGAGCTTTCAAACATAGGAAAAGTTTTTGCTATCAACTGCGACGTTACTAAATCCGATGAAACCCGCTCGTTGGCGGCCGATGCCATACGTCGCCTCGGCAGCGTCAATGTGTTGGTCAATAATGCTGGCTTGAGCGGACGAGGCTTTATTACCGAAATTCCGGAAGACCGCATTGACGCCCTGCTAGCAGTCAACTTGAAAGGTGTCATCCTTTGCGCCCAAGCCTTCGCCCAGGCGATGTATGACGAAGGTGAAGCAGTAATGATCAACATGTCTTCCCAGGCTGGTAAACGAGGCTGGCCGGAACTTTCAGTTTATGGTGCCACCAAGGCGGGCGTGCTGGGTATGAACAGGGCACTCGCCGTCGAACTAGCCCCCCGTGTAAGGGTCAATGCTATCTGCCCCGGCTATATTAGCGAAGTGGGGATGGCATGGCGTGGTTGGGAAGCAAGAGGAGAATTTGAAGGCGCAAATGCAACTGACATAGGCGATCGATTTGCTGAAGAAAACATTCCCCTACAGCGCCTGCAAAGCGCAGACGATATTGCCAATACCGCCGTCTTCCTGGCTTCTGACGATGCCCGCGAGATTACAGGCGATGCCATTAACGTCGGTGGTGGCGTCGTCATGGATTGATGGCGTTTAGCTATGGCCCTGCAGATGAAGCGCGACAAACGTTCCGCCCGTTTCCAACGCTATGCCGTCGCCGCAGCCTTGATCCTCGCGATCCTGGCTCTTTGGTTCCATGATATTTGGCTCCCCGCTATCTACCCCTAGCCCGTAAATAACTCCCACGCCCTTTCTTTGGCCTGACCTTCCTCTGCCTGAACGTCCGCGTCCGTAGCGCCCTGGCTATTGGATTGGTTCGACGCTTCGACTTCCTTGCCGATGGCATGTCCATGCCGCGGTTCATTGAACTTGTGCAGAATGTGTCCCCAGTGTGTCCCCAGTAAAATTATGAACCAACAAAGGCCTAGCCATTTCTAGCTAAGCCCTTGAATTTATTGGTGGGCGCACAAGGATTCGAACCTTGGTCCC
>CAXGCE010000583.1:0-1704 GCA_964007795.1 uncultured Alphaproteobacteria bacterium
AGGCGATGCTTCCATCCGCCGTTATGTACGCCTCGTACAGGAAGGCGAAACGGCCCTGTTGGCCCAATCACCTGCGGACGGCTTAGCAGCGGAATTCGTCTCCATTGCTGAAATTCTTACCAGCCTTGGTCTGTCAGTCCCTCGAATTATCGCTGCCGAACCGGCCCAAGGGCTTATATTGCAGGAAGATTTTGGCGATGAGACATTCACTGTATTGCTGAATTCTGATGTAGACGCAACACCTCTATATCGCCTGGCCACAGATACGTTGATCCATTTGCACCAACAGTTTTCGCCTTTACCTCGTCTGCCCATATTCGATGCCCAACGCTTCCTGGAACAGACTATGCTATTTTGTGACCACGGGCCCGGGCAAACCGATAATCCTTTAAAACGATCCAAATTTAAGGATGCTTGGCGAGATCCATTGGAACAAGCCACGTCTGTGCCCCAGTCCCTACTATTGCGAGATTTTCACGCGGGAAATCTAATCCATCTGCCTAAACGACCGGCCGTTAAGGCTTGCGGTATAATAGATTTCCAAGATGCCGGTACCGGGCCGGTAACATACGACCTTGCCTCCTTGTTACAGGATGCCCGCTGGCCAGTGCCCCACCAATTAGCTGTTGATTGTTTGACTACCTATGCCAGGGCTTTTCCGGACATGGACCGGAACACATTTGATATCTCCTATGCGGTCATGGCAGCGCAACGTCACGTGCGGGTGATCGCGGTGTTCCACCGGCTTGCGGAACAGGGCAAACCTGATTATCTGGTACACATGCCACACCTGTGGAGACTACTCGTAGCCATGTTTGCCCACCCGGCGCTAGAGGACGTTGCCGCCTGGTTCGAAGCCCATTTGCCAACGGCGGTTCAGATAAGAATGCATGGCGGTCAATAGCGGCGGGGTTGGGGGTTATCCGGCAGCGTTCATGGGACGTCACAATCAGACTGGGTAGCTCCAGTAGTGCACGGGCAAGCCGATTCTGTATTACTGTGGACAGCAAGAATACCAGAGCGTTGCGCTTGGACACCGGCCAATTACTCGGTTGGTAGGCTTTCCAAGTACTAGTTCAGGCATGGAATGACTTCTTCGGCCAACAAAGTCATGGATTGGTGCCAAATTGCCTTGTCATCCCAATCGTGCCCTACCATCAACAAGGTGCTGAAAGGCCCCCACGACTCGCAAAGGGCGACCAATTGATCTAACGCCGAGTCCACATTAACGAAAGTCACCATGGATCTGATGACATAGTCCAATTTTAGATTATTGTCGGCTACATTCAGGTCGCGCTTGGGCATCGTCAAGATGCTCCGGTTACGGTACAAATTCGTGAAATAGAGGAAATAGAAACTCAAGCTGCCGTCGAGATCTGCGACGTAATCTTCAGCCCGGTGGGCATTGTCATTCATTAGTATAGTCCGTGCGATGCGCCAAACTTTTGAATCTGGGCGCCTCTCGACATTCTCACGACCTTCGGTGTAGACCTTCCAATAGCTCTGAATGTATCGAGATTGGATGAAATTAGCGGAGACAATCTCCCAACCCCGCACCACCGCGCAGGGGGCCAAGGACGAATGCGGCAAGACGATGGATAGGCAGGCCGTGCGAAAGGGTTGCTCGTAGGGGCGGCAGATTTGTCCAATGCCCAAATGGGCTAGATCGGAAGCATAAGCCCTAACTGGTTGATACTTTCCGTC
>CAXGCE010000584.1:0-1675 GCA_964007795.1 uncultured Alphaproteobacteria bacterium
CGCGCACCGGACGACCATTGACAAACAGGTATTGCATTCGATTTGTGGTGCGGTTCAAGGTGGGCAAACTGGCATAGCCGGCCAGCCCGATCCCTTCTCTAGCTGCGTCGATGACCAATGCATTGTCGGTAAACTCACGGCCCATCACGGCGGTTAACCGCTTCAGGCGGGCATCAAATAGATCTGCGCCGCCTGCCGGAAAATTCAAGGTTCTACGCTCACCGTCGGACAGTGAATAACCGATGTCCGGGCGCACCATAGCAAGACGCTTGATTACTTCTGAGGCATGCTGGAACTCGGTGCGCGGCGTTTTGAGGAATTTTAATCGTGCCGGCGTGGCGAAAAATAGATCCCGCACCTCCACCCTGGTACCTGGGGTTTGGGCCGCCGGGTTAACTCCACCGACCTGGCCACAATTAATGGTAAGACGCCAGGCTTCATCGGAATCATGAACCCGCGAAGTAATGGTCAGACGTGTCACGGCACCAATAGAAGGCAAGGCCTCGCCTCGAAACCCTAGCCATCCAATTTGCGAAAGATCTTCATCGGGCAGTTTGGATGTGGCGTGGCGTTCAATTGCCAAGAGCAACTCCTCCCGCCGCATGCCATGACCATTATCGGTCACAGAAATTAGCTCTCGCCCACCATCAATCAGGACCACATCGATTTGGCTTGCCTCAGCATCGATAGCGTTTTCAACAAGTTCCTTCAAGGCGGAAGCAGGCCGCTCAACTACCTCGCCAGCAGCGATGCGATTGACGGTAACCTCTGGTAGGCGGCGCAGGACGCCGGTCATTTGGTCTCTCGCAGATATTGTCGGGCCAGAACCTTGCCCTCTTCCACGGCAGGCTGGCCGAAGGGGTTAACTCCCATCAGATGGGCCGCAAACAGGGTTTCGAGCATGAAATGCATGAATAGGGCGCCCAGAACTTCTTCATTCAGCGTTCCGGCTGTCATGCGGCGCACGGGCCGACCGTTTCCAATCAACGTTTCCGCCGTCGCTGTTTGCATGGCACCAACCAAATCGCCAATGGCGCACCCGGCCAGATAGTCTTCACCCAGCGAATTAGCCAATTCAGCGTCCACAACTGGGCCTCGGCCCGTCTGCTCCAACGTCAAGACAGTAAACTGTTTATCTTGCGGTCCGTCCAGATAGAGTTGCAATTGGCTGTGCTGATCAACAGGGCCAAGGGCATTGATTGGCGTAGTACCTTGCCCATTCTTGCCAAGGCTTTCCGCCCATAGCTGACGGTACCATACGGTAAAGTCAGCAAAACTGTCGCCGTATGCTAGCAGGACTGATTGCCCGAAACCTTTGTCACGCAAGATAACTTGTAGTGCTGCTCCAATCGCAGGAGAACAATCCGATTTTTGCAACGTATTCTCTAGAACAGCTCTTGCGCCGAGGCGTACGGCGTCAGCATCAAGACCCAACATCAAGGCCGGCAACAGCCCGACTAGCGACAGGACTGAAAAGCGCCCACCAATGTTGGGATCATGGTCCAAAATGCGCGCGCCAATTTCCCGACTCAAACGGCGCAGGACCCCGTCGCCTGGTTCACTAATAAAAAGAAAATGATTTTTTAGTGCTGCCTGACCAAGAGTCTTTCGTAATGCTGTGATAGCCGTCAATGTCTGTGCCAGTATTTCGCTGGTTCCGCCCGATTTCGAGATT
>CAXGCE010000585.1:0-1674 GCA_964007795.1 uncultured Alphaproteobacteria bacterium
TCAATCTCCAGTTCCGATTTGATGAGGCGAATACCCTGGATTATGGGCGATGCATCGACAAATTCGGTGCCATTGAGCCGTTGCCGCAAGCAGGCAAAATCCGCCAATGGCATACGCAGAGATGACTCACGTCCCATGGGCAGGGCAATGCGGAGACCAACCTCCGTCAAGGTTTGCGCAAGTAAAGAAACGCCGTCGTCGTCGGGGTGGGGTGAAGACCAAGTGCGTATGTCCTCGATCCACGTTCGCGACATTGCTGCGGCACCGATAGCCGGAATTACCGCTACCGGCTTACCGGTCTTAGGCACCACAAGGAACCAGGGGCGGGTTGGACTCTGAAAAAACTGGGTCAGAAATCCGGTAAAATAGCGGATGTCCACTTCAGTGGTCAGCAACAGAGCATCCAGGGATTGGCAAATCAAATACTCTTGCGCGCGTTCCAAGCGATGGTTGTATTCCGCCTCGGGAAATCCGCGCGCCGGCATTTTGCGAGTGGAAGTCATTCCGCCGCCACAATACCATGGTAAATATCGGGGTCTGTGGCGCCTTCACTCCCAATCAGCAGCACCCGGCTATCCTGGTCCAGAGAAAATTCGCCGCGCAGCTTTTGGTTGGTAGCGATGGCGATCAGCGCGATCAAGCCTGCCGTGGAACATTCACCGCCTTCAAATTTTCCACCACCCAGTTCACCTGACGCTAGACAGCGCATGGCCGGTGCCACAAAATCATCAGCCACAGTAACGAAATGATCGGCGCAACGCCACAGAACCTCCCAGGCTAGGGGCGACACCTCGCCGCAGGACAGGCCAGCCATGATCGTTTCTTCTGAAATTGAGATTGCATGTAGTTTACCTACTTGGGCACATTTTAGTAGGCTTGGAGCTCGGTCGGATTCGACAACAATTAACCGAGGCCTCTCCTCGCCGCATTCTAGCCAAAATCGTGCCGCTAGGGCCGCGGCCAAGCCACCGACACCTGCCTGCAAAATCATATGGCTCGGCGGTTGGGGCAATTGCGAGAGAATTTCCGTCACCATTAGCCCATAGCCGGCCATGACATCGCGAGGGATTTGATCGTAACCGGTATAAGCGGTGTCGGAAACAACATGCCAAGCGTGCGCCGCAGCATCGCGGGCACAGACACGGACAGAATCGTCATAGTCGCCAGCGGTTCGGGTCACGGTCGCGCCCAGCTCTTCCATAGCCCGACGCCGGCCGTCACTGACCCCACGGTGAATATATATGCGGCATTGGCAGCCGGCCTTTCCGGCCCCCCAAGCGACCGAGCGACCATGGTTGCCGTCCGTCGCGGCCGCCACAGTTACCTCTCCGACAGCCTCTCTTGCAGCACCGGCACGGATATCACTTGGCGCCAGGCCCGTTTGGGCAGAAAGAACCCGCATCACGGCATAAGCGCCGCCCAGTGCCTTGAAACTTCCCAGGCCGAACCGACCGCTCTCGTCCTTATAATGTACCGCATTGAAGTCAAGTACACTCGCCAAGCCGTCCAGGGAGCGTAGGGGAGTCAGCCCATACCCGGGCCAGTTCGGTATCTCCGTTGAGGCGGTGTCAAACAATTCGTCCGAAAATATCTCCAACAACTCCGGCGGATACGCGCCCGAAAGCGGTTTTCCCGTCACATGATCAGTCAGGGTCGGCTTTGTCCTAAAATATT
>CAXGCE010000586.1:0-1655 GCA_964007795.1 uncultured Alphaproteobacteria bacterium
CGCCCACCCGCGCCAACGGTGCGGCTCAATCTGAGTCTTACCTCGCATCCAACCGGGCCAATGCATCCTAGATAGATAGCTAAGTGGCATTGCAATCCAGCTGGGCACCGTCCTTGTCAAACAGAATTCCACGAATACTCACGCGATGGCGCGCACCGGTTCGCCTGGACGTTGCCGTGTGCGCCACTCGGCTTCCACATAGACTTGGGCGTCGGACGGCGGTAGGGGCGCCCGGCCGAGGATCAGATCGGCGGCCCGTTCCGCGACCATTATCGTGGGTGCATTCAGATTGCCGTTGGTGATGGTGGGAAAGATTGAGGAGTCTACCACTCGCAGTCCCTCCAGTCCGCGTACCCGGCATTCCGCGTCTAGCACGGCCATATCATCGTCATCCGCGCCCATCTTGCAGGTGCAGGAGGGGTGATAGGCGCTTTCAGCATTAGTCCGCAGCCAGGCGTCGATCTCGACGTCGGACTGGACCTGCAAGCCCGGTTGAATCTCGCCGCCACGATAGGCATCCAAGGCCGGTTGACCAATGATCTCGCGTGTCAGGGAAATGCATTGGCGGAAAGTCGCCCGATCGTCCTCATTATCCATATAATTGAAACGGATTTGCGGCTTGGCGCGGGGATCCGCGGAGGTTGCGGTAACGCAGCCCCGGGCCTTGGGCTTGTTCGGTCCCACGTGTACCTGGAAACCGTGACCGGAAAAGGCCTTCCGGCCGTCATAACTCACGGCGGCCGGAAGGAAATGATATTGGATGTCCGGCCATTCCAAGCCGGCCCGGGAGCGAATAAAGGCGCAGGATTCAAAATGATTAGTACAGCCTAGGCCGCTCCTTAGAAGATACCAGCGGGCACCAATTAGAATTTTGCCGACCGAGTTCAACCAGCCGTTCAAGGTAATGGGGCGACGACATTCAAACTGAAAATAAACTTCCAAATGATCTTGCAGGTTCCGTCCCACACCCGGTAGCTCATGGCGCAACGGAATTTCTGCCCATGCCAAGGTGTCCGGAGGGCCAATTCCGGAAAGCTGCAACAAATGCGGCGAGCCGATAGCACCGGCACAGAGAATCACTTCGCGGTTGGCCAGTGCTGATTGTCCTACACCAGCAACGTCGAAATCTACCGCCACTGCCCGTTGGCCGTTTAGCACAATTCGATGACACATGGCGCCGGTTGAGACAATCAAATTAGGGCGATCGCGCGCCGGTTTCAAATAGGCATTGGCAGCGCTCCACCGCTCACCCCGCCTGACCGTCATGTCCATACGGCCAAAACCTTCCTGTTGGCGACCATTGTAATCTTCTGTCCTGGGATAACCTGCCTCACGCCCAGCACTGATGAAGGCATGATACAAGGGGTTAGCCATACCAGTGCCGTTGCAGGTATGCAAAGGACCGTCACCACCACGATATTCGTCAGCGCCATAGGCGCAGCTCTCGGCCTTGCGGAAATAGGGCAGGCAATTTTGATACGACCAACCCGTCGCACCCTGCGTTTCCCATTCGTCGAAATCACGGGCGTGGCCCCGCACATAGACCATGCCGTTGATCGATGACGTCCCGCCCAGGACCTTGCCACGTGGGCAATTCATGCGGCGTCCATTAAGGTGATTTTCCGGCTCAGAATAAAAGCCCCAGTTGTATCGAT
>CAXGCE010000587.1:0-1653 GCA_964007795.1 uncultured Alphaproteobacteria bacterium
GCCCAGGCGATGCAGTCCTTACGGCAGGCAGATGTTGTCTTTGGCCCGGCCAACGACGGTGGCTTCTGGTTAGTCGGCTTACGCCGGACGCAATGGGCCGGCCGCTTATTTAGAAACACCCGCTGGTCGAGCCCTCATGCCCTGGACGATTGCTTAGCCAATTTGCCGCGAACAGCGCGGGTAGCCATGCTGGAAACACTGTCGGACGTGGATACATCCGACGACTACGCTGCCTATTCCAAATGCTCTCGAAGGCGTGGTAGGAGTTCTGCGAAATTGCAGGGCCTGTAACGGATATCCAACTGATCCTTGAGAATATGATCCCAGCCATCCCGACAGGCGCCTGGGGATCCTGGCAAGGCAAATAGATAGGTACCATTAACCACCCCGGCCGTAGCGCGAGATTGAATGGTCGAGGTGCCGATGAACTTATAACTGATCTGCCGGAACACTTCGCCAAAACCGGCAATTTCCTTTTCATAGACTTCGGCAAAGGCTTCCGGCGTTACATCACGCCCGGTGACCCCGGTACCGCCGGTGGAGATCACCACCTCCACGCCATCATCGGCGATCCAGGCCTGCAATTGCGTCTTAATTTTAGCGATGTCGTCGATCAAGATGGCTCGGTCCACTAGATTGTGGCCGTAGTCTGTTATTCGCCGCACAAGGATGGCGCCTGATTTATCATCACCCAATGAACGGCTGTCGGATACCGTCATCACCGCGATATTGATGGGTCGAAAGGTCAAGTTCTCGTCAATTCCCGGCATTGCGCGCCAACGATGTTGTTGCCCCGTCCAAATTGAAATAAATCGGCCAATGGCCCGTCGCCACTGCGTCCAGAGAAGGGGTGTCCTGGCGCAGGCGTTCTCGGTAAATCCAGAAATTGGTCAAGACGCGCTCCACGAATAGTCGGCTCTCCCGCCACGGAATACTTTCGACGAACAACAAGGGATCACTGCCGAAATTTGCCTTGCGCAACCATTTGCGCAAGTTGCCAGGCCCAGCATTATAGGCCACCGCCAGGTGGAACAAGTCCCTCTTCACCAATTGGTTACTCAACAAATAGGTCAAATATTTCTGCCCTAGTTCCAAATTGTATTCCGGATCATACAGTTTCCATTTATTGCGCCGATGTAACGTCCGGTCACCGGCCACGTAGGACGCCGTACGCGGCATCAGTTGCATCAAGCCAAGTGCGCCCATAGGACTTTTCGCTCGTTCGTTGAAGCCTGATTCCTGACGCATGAAAGCGAATATCAACGCCCTGTCCATGGCAAAACCTTTCGCCGGTTGCCAGGGCGGCACGGGGAATAGGGCCTGGTCATAAGGCCGGTTGTCTTTGCCCCGAATACCAAGGGCCATGCGCATTTGCATCGCCGGGAATTCAAGCTTGTAAGCCAGAGCCAACAGCGTCGGACCGCTCAAATGATCGCCTAAAAGGTAACTGCGCCGCAACTCCTGCTTGGCCAAATTGCGCCGGCCCACTTGAGCCAAGGCAACTGCCCTTCGAGCGCCCGGTATATTGCCGACCTTGGCCAAGCCGTCCGATGTTAGCGGCGGCGCCTTCCACTGTAAATCCAATTCCACACCCAATTGCCTAGCTGCGATCAGGCCATAAAAGGTTCTTAGGTTTCCAGCCGCCATAGCCAG
>CAXGCE010000588.1:0-1633 GCA_964007795.1 uncultured Alphaproteobacteria bacterium
CCAACCCTTTTCCCCAGCGACTTGGCATCTATCGCTGATGCCATCACATATTGGGCTGAAAAGAGATTTTTTCGACCTGTTTCTCTATATGTTTCAGGGTCCAACCTGGAACATTTGCCGGAAGGTTTGCAGGCCGACAGATCAGTCATGCGCGGCCTGCCCCCGCCTAGTCCGGAAGCGATGCGACGGGCAGTCAAACGGAATGCGCCGCTGGCACGTGGACAACTTACGCAAATTGAATCGATGCTGTCCGACGGTCGAAAATGGATCGCCGGGCAAACGATGACAGTGGCTGATCTTGCCGTCTATCACGCACTTTGGTTCTTTACGGCGCGGTCGTCAAAATTGGCATTTGAAATTGCGCCTTTTGGGCGCATCAACGAGTGGATGAGCCACATCCGAGCAATTGGCCACGGCAATTCAACGCCGCTTAGCTCGATGGAAGCCCTGCGCATAGCAGCAGACGCGGTTCCTGCAGGGCCAAGAACGCCGCAGAGTTTCGATGAGGACCCTGACTTGGGAACAATGGTTCGTATTCGCGCTGATGACTACGGACGGGACCCGGTAGAGGGAAGGTTAATTTTCCTCGACACCAGTGAAGTCGCGATAAGCCGGGAAGACCCGCAAATCGGAGAGGTGGTCGTACATTTTCCCCGCTTGGGTTACGAATTGCGGCCCTTGTAGGGCGCAAGGTCATCTTGAGTGGTTTGGTATGATAGGCGGTACGCGGGGTCGTCAACCATATCCTGGGTACATTCTGTTACCAATGTCTTCGGGGCGGGTTTATTGAAGTTGCTGTCAAATTTGAAGTAATTGGTATTTTGCCAAAAAAAACCCGCTTTTGTGGTTTTGTCTATTTTCCTGCTGTTGGTTTGACTAAATCCGGTGGTTTAGTGGAGGAAACTAGGCCAAGAGGTAGACGAAGACCCTGTTATGGAATCCTTTGAAGTCACTCAGTTCTTCATCGGAAGCACAACGCTAGCGAGACTGCTCGCCATTCTTGGTCCGGAAGAGTTCAGTTTATTTTTGCAGTGAGACCAAGCAATTCAGCGGCCGTACCGCCGAGGATTGCAATCTTGTCGGCATCGCTCAAGCCGGGCGTTTCAAGGACAAGGTCGATCGCCGTGTCCGTCCACGGATAAGGATAATCAGTACCTACCATGAGCTGGCTGGAGCCGACTTCGGCAACCAGATGGCGCAGACCCTCAGGCCGGAAAACCATGCTGTCATAATACAATTGTTTCAGGTATTCCGACGGTGCTTTTTTGATGGGCCCATGGGTACCGCCAGGACATAGATCGGGGCGTACGGGGCCGCCGCGATCAAACCGGCCGGCATATGAGGGTAAAAATCCCCCAGCATGAGCGGCACAGATCTTGAGGCCGGGGTATCTGTCCAGCGTACCCTCGAATATCAAGTGGGAAAGAGCGATCGTTGTTTCTAGAGGGTTGCCGATCACATTGCTAAGATAGCCATTTCCTTCGAACCTGGATGCTAGCTGCGCCGGCGCTCCGTCGCCTTGCGGATGAATGAAAACGAGCACGCCCAATTGTTCGGCCTTATACCAAAATCGATCAAATTTCGGATTGGCGATTTCATCGCCAGCGACATTTCCGCCGATGGCTACGCCACG
>CAXGCE010000589.1:0-1630 GCA_964007795.1 uncultured Alphaproteobacteria bacterium
TCATATCAAGCCCAAAATTGACGGGGCTGGTGTTTGCCCTCTTACCAGTGGTCATCCTACCTATTTTGGTGTTTGGCCGGAAGGTGCGGCGCCTATCTCGCGATAGCCAGGACCGCATCGCGGATATCACTAACTATGCCGAGGAAAGTCTGGGTGCGATTCAAGTCGTACAAGCCTTTTGTCACGAATTTCTGGATCGCCTGCGGTTTGGCAAAGTCACGGACGCCGCATTTATGGTGGCCATTCGGCGAACCCGAGCTCGGGCTTGGTTGACGGCCCTAGTCATGCTGCTGATTTTCGGAGCAATTGATGCCGTTGTCTGGATCGGAGCCAATGACGTAATATCCGGCACGATGAGTGGTGGCCAGCTCGCCGCCTTTGTTTTCTACGCCATTATCGTTGCCGGTGCCCTAGGTGCCTTAGCCGAAGTGTATGGCGAACTTCAACGGGCAGCCGGCGCCACCGAGCGGTTAGTGGAATTATTGTCAGTCAATTCGAGCATCATAGTAGCCAATGCACCTGAACCGCTGCCGTCCTTGGGAAGTTGTGCCATCAGCTTCAAGGAGGTTACGTTTGAATATCCGTCACGCCCAGACCTACCCGCGTTGAAGCGATTCAATCTGGAAGTTGCGTCGGGTGAAACGGTTGCTCTGGTCGGTCCGTCTGGCGCTGGTAAAACAACTGTCTTCCAGCTGCTACTACGCTTCTATGATCCGCAAGAGGGCGCAGTTCTATTGGATGAAATTAATTTACGCCACGCGGATCCAACCGAGGTGAGATCCAAGATTTCTCTTGTGCCTCAGGATCCGGTCATTTTCGCCGCCAATGCCCGCGAGAACATCCTCTACGGACGTCCCGACGCTAGCGAAGAGCAGATCGCCGCCGCCGCCGACGCGGCCAAAGCCTCGGATTTTATTGAATCCTTGCCCGATAAATACCTATCCTTTTTAGGCCAAAAGGGCATCCTCCTATCCGGTGGCCAACGCCAACGCCTGTCAATCGCCCGCGCCATTCTAGCCGACCCCCCGGTCCTACTGCTTGACGAAGCTACTTCATCGCTCGACGCTGAATCCGAACGCGCCGTGCAAGAGGCTCTAGAAGGCCTGATGGCCGACCGCACCACTATCGTCATCGCACATCGCCTGGCCACAGTGTTGAAAGCCGATCGGATCGTTGTCATGGAACATGGGACAGTGGTCGAAATGGGTCGCCATGACGACCTGGTCAAGCAGAACGGTCTTTATTCCCGGTTTGCCGCGCTGCAATTCAATACTGATTAATCATTTTCCTAATTACCCCGCCGTGCGGTCTAAAATTAGAGAACTGCCCCAAAACCCATACTGCTCCACTTTCGTTTTCATCTACCAGAAACCTAGATTAACGGTCCTTAGGTACCGCGCCGGCGCGCAGTTGCGGCATGGTCGATCTGACCATCACCACGAATAACAACGCCATAGTCTCGTGCGGCTGCCTCGACGCTAACCAGACCCATCCGCACATCCTCGGCAACCGCAGTTTCATTCCGGCCGTTGGGATCACCAAAACCACCACCACCGGGCATCTCGACGATAAGACGTTCCCCGGCAGGTATCGTTTGAAATCCCTTGTTGCGCAGCTGATGGCCAGAAGC
>CAXGCE010000590.1:0-1628 GCA_964007795.1 uncultured Alphaproteobacteria bacterium
TTAGGTTCAAGGATACCAGAAAATTGAGATCACGCTGACACAAATTTGTTCGCCGGAGTGGGGCAGCAAGTCAGTTATACCGGTTCGGTCTGGGCCCTAATTAGGACTAATCTAGGTGTTTGATATTATCCACCATGGACATGATCCTGATTTTTGGGTTCTCCTTTTTAGCGGGTCTGGTGCAGGGCGCGACGGACGGCAGGAATATTTTTGGATCATTTCGACCGACATCCAGCGCACCGAACTTGACACTGGAGTTACAGGATGCCTTGATCAATGGCGGTCACCGAGGATTGGGTGACGGCCCGGTCACTGGCCTGATGGCACTTCGCGACCATTGTCTTGCGGCCCTTCTACTGGCGTCGGATACGGTTCGTGGCGATTGCGGGGTCATACAATGAGCGGATGGGAGTAGGGACGTGAACAAGCATCTTCAACCGTCAGAAAACTTGAAACAGGTCGTTTGCAGCAGCTGCGATGGATTTTGTCCGCTGGCGGTAAAAGTGGAGGATGGCCGTGTTGTCAAGGTAACGACCCGGGATCATCCATTCTTGAAGGACGTGATTTGCATGAAAGGGGCCTTTGCGCCGAAATCGTTCTCACACCCAGAACGGTTAATGCATCCCCTGAAGCGGGTTGGCGAACGAGGCGGAGGTGAGTGGCAACAGGTCACCTGGGACCAGGCCATGGACGACATCGCCACCCGGCTGCAGAAGATTGTAGCGCTGTATGGGCCGGAAGCTCTGGCAGTTTCCGGTAGCAACGCCAACATCAGTCTCGACAATGGCTTGACCCGCCGCTTTATGAACCTGCTCGGCACTCCGAATTTCATATCCGGGGTTGCCTATTGCATGGGCAACACGGCGGCCGTGAACCGCTTGGTGCAGGGCTGGTATCCGCGCAGTGACATCTTGAATGCCAAATGTATCGTGCTGTTCGGCCATGATCCTCGACGCCATAGCTGGACCTTGGAATATAAATCAATTCGCATGGCCCAAGCAGGCGGCGCGAAGCTGATTGTGCTGGACCCACGCAAGAGCGGTAATGCAGAATCCGCCGATATTTGGCTGCCCCTGCGCGCCGGTACGGATGCGGCCATGACCTTCGGCTGGCTGAACGTGATTTTGGAGGAAGAACTCTATGACAAGGAATTCGCTCGCGATTGGACACACGGTTTCGATCAGTTTGCCGAACGGGTTCGGCAATATCCCTTGGACCGGGTAGCCAAAATCACAGGTGTTGACCCAGAGTTAATCGCTCAGGCTGCGCGCATGTACGCCGCAAATACGCCCGCCGCTATCCCCTGGTCGCCGATCACCGATCAACAGGTATCATCTACCTCCGCCATTCGACTGCAGGTGGCACTTAAGGCGCTGACCGGAAATGTTGACGTCAAGGGCGGTGAGATGATGGTGGGGTTCAATCCGTCCATCCGTTCTGATACGGAGTTGGAGTTGCATGGTAATTTGCCGGACGGGCAAAAGGCCAAACAATTGGGGGCCAACCAATTCCCTGTCTTCACTTATCGTGGCATGGAAGCTCTGGGTGATGCCACGGAGAAAGTATGGGGCAGCCGTTGGGCCAACCTGATCATGGGCTGTTACATGGCCAATCCAATGGCCGTATTC
>CAXGCE010000591.1:0-1625 GCA_964007795.1 uncultured Alphaproteobacteria bacterium
CCCAATGCTGCATTTGACAGCATTGACAACGGCCCGGAGGCCCCCGCCCCAGGCCGCCTGCAACATGTGGTGGTGGCGACAGCAGATTTGACGCCAATGGTGGCATTTTACGAAACGACCCTAGGCTTTGTTCCCACGGACCACGTGCTGCGCGATGAAACAGATGGCACCCAAACCTTGACGGCAATTTTCTACCGATCGACGCCCGAACATCATTCCTTCGCCATGTTCCTCTCGGACACCGCCCGTCCGGATCACCACGCCTACGAGGTCTCGTGCTGGAATGACATCAGGGATTGGGCTGATCACATGTCGGATCTATATATTAATCTGTGGTGGGGTCCCGGCCGCCACGGACCCGGCAACAACTTGTTTTTCATGGTAGAGGATCCGGACGGCTACAAGGTAGAAGTCTCAGCCGAGTTGGAGACTATGGAAGATGGTGCCGCCGTGCGCTACTGGCCCCACAACGAACGATCCCTCAATCTATGGGGACCCAGCTGGATGAGGGTTTAGAGGCTAGACGCTTTCCATGATTCATTCGGCTCGGACGGCGCCGATGCCAGCCCAGCAGCTTTAATGCCTTGTATGGCGCAAAATTCGTCTTTTTCCGAGGTGTCACCACTGATGCCTACGGCGCCAATAGCCTTGCCATCCGTATCCAGGACCAGCACGCCACCTGGTACCGGCACAAATTTTCCGTCAGAGGCGCCCACAAGGGAGCCTTGAAAGGCCGGGCGTTGGCCCAGACGGTCCCGGATGGTGCGGCTAGGAATACCCATACCCAGGGCGCCCCACGCCTTGCCTCTGGCGATGTCCGCCCGCAGGATGCCCGATCCGTCCTGGCGTTTCAGAGCCACCATATGGCCACCCGTATCCAACACTACCACCGTCAGAGGCAGCATGCCCTCGGCCTTTCCTGCCGCCAGGGCGGCATTGGTGATTATCTCCGCCTGGCCGAGGGACAGGTGGACTTTGAGGTCATACAGTTCGGGCTCCACCATGGATTAGCGGCCTCGATGCCTGTCGATTTCGGGATTATCAAAGGGTTGAAAGGCGGACAGGTCCTTCGTCTCGCGAAAATGTTTTAATGCCCAGACACCGGATGGAAATGCGATTTCGTCCCAGGGAACCTCGTCCCAGTCGACCAGCTTGACGTCCAAGCTTTCCACGCCGGCGTATATATCGGGGCTAGTCATCCGGGCCCGATACATCATGTGTACCTGACTGATCCGGGGAATGTTGTATATGCCGATCAGGGCATCTATCTCGATCGTGGCGCCAGCCTCCTCCATGGTCTCGCGCATCGCCCCTTCTGCGGTGCTTTCCCCTTCCTCCAAGAACCCTGCCGGCACGGTCCAATAACCATATCGCGGCTCTATAGCACGTTTACACAAAAGAATTTTGCCCTCCCAGGTGCAGACGGCGCCGACTACGATTTTCGGGTTAACGTAGTTGATCCAGCCGCAATCTTCGCATACATGACGTTCGTGAGTATCGCCTTCGGGTACACGGCGCGCGAAGGGATAACTTGAAATAGGTCCATTGTTCATAGACATAATTTGGCATCAAGGAGCGCGCAGGTCTAGATACGGGTTATGATGCCGTAATGGATGTTCCACGAG
>CAXGCE010000592.1:0-1622 GCA_964007795.1 uncultured Alphaproteobacteria bacterium
CGCAGCCGCGAGGTTCAGGATACGTTGTCTAGACGAATGGAGGCCGCCAGCGCAGATTTAGCCTTCGAGACTGCCGCCAACTACCGCGACCGCCTGCGAGCCCTGGCCCACGTCCAGGCCCATCAAGGCATCAACGTGGCCAGCGTAGGCGAAGCGGATGTCATCGCGATACATATGGACGCTGGTCAAAGCTGTATCCAGGTGTTCTTCTTCCGGTCTGGCCAAAACTGGGGCAACCGGGCCTATTTCCCAGCCCATGGCAAAGAGCGCACAGCAGCCGAGGTGTTAAGCGCCTTTATTGGACAATTCTATGATGACAAATCGCCACCAAGGGAAATTTTGCTGAATCTTTGGCCGGAGAACCACGAACTGATTGCCGAGGCCTTGAGCATCAAGGCGGAACGCAAAGTACGTTTGCACCGGCCTAAAAGAGGTCAACGGCAAAAATTGGTAAGCCACGCGGAAACCAACGCTCGGGAGGCCCTGTCTCGCCGTTTAGCTGAAAGCGCGAGCCAGAGACGCTTGCTGGAGGCAGTGGCGGATCTGTTTGTCCTGGATGGTCCGCCACAGCGAATTGAAGTCTATGATAACAGCCACATCATGGGCACGGACCCCATTGGAGCCATGATCGTGTCAGGTCCCGAGGGGGTGCAAAAGAACGCCTACCGAAAATTTAATATTAAGGACAAGGAGCTGACCCCCGGCGATGACTACGGCATGATGCGCGAGGTGCTACATCGCCGTTTCTCCCGTCTACTGAAAGCGCAAGATACCGCTGTAGGAAAGGCACATGAAGCCGCTCATGACGATGACGTGCGGATTGCCGGCGAGTGGCCAGATCTGGTCTTGATCGACGGCGGCTTAGGGCACCTGACGGCGGCGCGGGAGGTGTTCGCCGATCTGGGTATTACCGGCGTGGCACTGGCAGCCATCGCAAAGGGACGGGATCGCAACGCGGGGCTGGAACGTATTTTTCTCCCAAACCGGTCTGAAATCTCGTTGCAACCGCGCAGTCCAGTGCTTTATTTCCTGCAGCGCCTGAGGGATGAAGCCCACCGCTTTGCCATTGGCACACACCGAGCCCGCCGCGCCAAACGCTTGGACCACTCAGCCTTGGATAGCATTCCTGGTGTTGGACCGGGACGGAAACGGGCATTGTTAAATCGATTTGGATCCACAAGGGCTGTGGAAACTGCCGGCCTGACGGATTTGGAGAGCGTCGAAGGCATTTCCAAGTCCGTAGCCCGAAAAATTTATGACTTCTTTCACCCCGAGAACTGAAGGGGCATTTTCACCATGCTGAGAAGTCTCTATACTTGCCCCGCCGGACTGGATCGCGGTTTGAGGACATGATTACCACCGTACCAAACCTATTGACCTTGTCACGAATTATAGCCATTCCCGCCTTAATCGGCGCATTTTATCTTTCTTCGCCCTTGTCTAATTGGCTTGCGTTAACCATCTTCACCGTCGCTGGCATCACTGACATTCTGGATGGCTATGTGGCTCGCAGCATGGGTTCGGAAAGCGGACTAGGACGGTTCCTAGATCCTATTGCAGATAAACTTCTGGTCGCCGCCACTCTGTTGATGCTGGTCTATGTTGGTCGCATTGGGGATTGG
>CAXGCE010000593.1:0-1606 GCA_964007795.1 uncultured Alphaproteobacteria bacterium
CGGACAGCGAGTCGGGGTCAATGTGCCGTTGTACGGCCGGTCCTCTCCTGCATAGGAGAGTTTGCCGAAAACTACGGTTCAAAATGAAATCGATCCGCTGTTCTCGTTGTACTGTATTAGTAATTGTGGATAACTGATGCCGCGCTTCTGGTGAAAAATTCTCCTCCCGGCTAGCCGCCATGTTGCCTTCTGAAATAAACTGCAGGTCTGCTTCGTAGGCGCGGACCATGAAATCGTCCACGTATACTGGATGGTTCTCAACCTCGAACAAGTCGTGCATTAATAGGCCATTGTCCATGTCGTCGATTCTCGTCTTCTCCTCCTCAAGCAATTTGGCATAGGAATTGTCCGCCTGGGCATAGGCGGCTATAAGATCATCCAGGGCACGACGTGCGACACTAACCTGTTCTTCCGGGCGGTCGATACCTACCCCGGCGCGGAGCATAAAGGCCCGGACCAATCCCCGCCCATACCAGCCGGGATAGGTGTTGTAGCTGACATATAGGATGCCCAAATCACTCAACAGCCGCCGACAGAACGGCAACAGCGCGGTCTGTACCTCTACAGGCACACCGGAATATAGGCTATGTAGAACGATATAGTCGAAGGTCAACCCATCTACATTTTTCAACACCACCATGGCATCACCCACCAACAGGTCGATATTCCTCAGACCGCTAGCGGCGGCAGCGACCTTGGCCATTTTGATTTTCCGCTCGGATAGGTCAATACCGACAAACCGACCGCCCGGAATTGTTGCCGCCATCGGCAGAATATTACCGCCCGCCCCACAACCGAGTTCCAGCACTCTAGCGTTTTCCACCCTCGGCGGCGTCAAACCGTGCAGTCGCCCCACCACATACAAATGATCCGGATGGGAGAGCGTCACCGGTTGGCCAGGATAAAGAGCTGCCGCGAAACTATCTTGCGGGATGATTCTTTTCATTGGCGTCAATCAGGACTGAACCCCGCTTAGGCCTTGACGTGGTTATAAGTGATATTACCGGTCAGCCTTTCACCGTCTAAATGCGACATTTCCAGGACGTACAACATGGCTACCTTACCCTACCGATGACCATGCGCGACGGCCAGCTGTCCAGGACCTTCCCTGCCTCAAGTTTGAGGAAACGAATTGCCAGATTATTCCGTTCCGCATGTCGATGGCCCATGACGCCAGCCCCATTCACCGCCTGTTCACTCATGTTCCTGCTCCCTTGAGGCAGTTTGCAAGTCATTTAGATGACTGTGACGAAACCTGGATAGGTCATAGTTTATCTAAATCGTCTTTTCAGGCCCACAAATTTGAACCTCTGGAAGTCAGGGCATCCGAGATCACAAATGATCGGCACCCGCAAATCAGAAGTCTCAAAGTCAAGGTTTAAGTCCTTGCTTGTCAGATTTTACCTTCCCTATGCAGAGATGATGGTGGATACCTTAGAGTAATGGCAATCAACCCCGGCAGCGATCGCAACCAGAGCGCCGTTATACCGCCGCAGCACCGACGCCATGTATACGCTCTTGTTCCCAGCAACCTACTCCCGGAACACAGCAAGGATTGGGGTAGGATTGGCAAACTCAGAGATTGCGCCCAAAAAAATTTGGGGTC
>CAXGCE010000594.1:0-1604 GCA_964007795.1 uncultured Alphaproteobacteria bacterium
AATTAACGCCACCGTTCATGGTGGCTTGCAAAGTATTGGCACTTTCATAGGCGGCCTGAGCATCGGTTACCTTAGATGCACATAGGGCGCCCCCGGACCGAAATGGCAAGTTTAGGCGTCGGGCCAGTTGCGCCGCACCCAGCAGCAACAGATTAGATTCTGGCGTTCCAAAGGTTGGCGCTCCGGACTGCATGGAGATAGAAGAAACGAAGGTCCCGAAGATCACGGGCACGCCCGGCCGGATGATCTGGGTCAAAGCCACACCGGCCATGGCCTCAGCCAGCAATTGGCTCAGCGTGCCAGCAACCGTCACCGGGCTCATGGCACCGGACAATATAAAGGGTGATACCACACAAGCCTGATGATGGCGGGCGTAGACCTTCAAGGCACCTAGCATGGTGCCGTCGAACAGCAAAGGTGAGTTGGCGTTAATCAGGTTCACCATGACTACGTTGTGCTCGACGAATTCATCGCCAAAAACCAGCTTGGCCATATCAACGCTGTCTTGGGCCCGCTCCGGTGCCGTCACGGATCCCATGAACGGCTTGTCGGACAATTTGATATGACTATAAACCATATCCAGGTGGCGTTTATTCACCGGTAGATCCACTGGCTCGCATACCGTGCCGCCGGAATGGTGTATATGGGGCGATAGATAGGCCAGCTTCACAAAATTGCGGAAATCCTCAATCGTGCCGTAGCGGCGGCCGCCATCCATATCCCGCACAAACGGTGGGCCATAAACCGGAGCGAACACCATATTGTCGCCGCCAATCTCTACGCTGCGGGCAGGATTGCGCGCATGCTGAGTAAATTGCGTAGGCGCTGTGGCAATTAATTGCCGCAACAACCCTTTCGGAAAACGTACCCGCTGGTCCCGAACGTCAGCGCCAGCGCCGCGCCAAAGATTCAGAACTTCATCGTCATCTCTAAATTCAATGCCGATGTCCTGTAACAGTTGATCCGCATTCGCCTCAATTCGAGCCAGCCCTTCTTCGTTCAAGACTTCCTGACAGGGTACACTACGGATGAGATAGGGTGCCGCGGCTGTCACTTTGGCGGCTCGACTTTCCCGCCTTGCGGCGCGTCCTCCGGATCGTCTAGCCATAACTGCTCCTGCCCCTATTCAAATACCAATTCAAATTCTACCCGTTCAGTAAAAACTACCCTCCAAAGATCATAGAACTATTTCAGGGACGCCAGTAAGTATCCAATTCACGACAGAATTAGCGCAACGGTATCGGCGTAATTGGGATTGCCCTTGTCACATGGCGTTTGGCAAGCCAAATTCATAGAGATTTGCTTACCATCGTCGAATTGGGTAATTGACGAAAGGGATTACTATGGACGGCAATGGACAAACTATGCTGATTTGTTGCAGCCTATGCTGATTTGTTGCAGCATTATCCGTTCAGGCATGAAGACCGCACCAAGTTTTATCCAATAAGAAGCTTGAATGAGCATCTTCCTAATGTTCAAATAAAAGGTCAAATACGCTCCAAACAACTGGCGGGAGCTGGTAGAAAGCAAAGGTTGGTTGTGCAACTTTATGATGATACAGGAAGCATAGAGCTTGTTTGGTTTGCCGGAATAAAGTGGGTAGA
>CAXGCE010000595.1:0-1588 GCA_964007795.1 uncultured Alphaproteobacteria bacterium
TTCTCTTAAAGCGGAATATTGCCGTGCTTTTTCTGCGGGTTGTCGAGCCTTTTATTCTTTAGCATGGTCAAAGCTCGTGCCACGCGGCGTCGCGTGTCATGCGGCATGATGACGTCATCGATATAGCCCCTTTTGCTAGCGCTAAAGGGGTTAGCGAAGGTTTTGGCATATTCCTGCGTCAGATTTTCGATCCGTTCCGGATTGTCCAGCTCCGAACGGAAAATGATTTCTACTGCACCCTTCGCACCCATAACAGCGATTTCCGCCCCAGGCCAGGCGAAGTTTAAGTCGCCGCGCAGATGCTTTGATGCCATGACGTCGTAAGCACCGCCATAGGCCTTGCGGGTAATCACCGTAACCTTGGGCACGGTTGCTTCGGCATAAGCATAGAGTAACTTGGCACCATGCATGATAATGCCGCCATATTCCTGGGCCGTGCCAGGCAAGAAACCTGGCACATCCACGAATGTTACAATGGGAATATTAAAGCAATCGCAAAACCGAACAAAGCGGGCGCCCTTACGGGCGGAATCAATATCTAGGACACCGGCTAAGACCATGGGTTGGTTCGCCACGAAGCCAACTGTCGAACCGTCTATGCGGCCAAGGCCAATAACGATATTGCCCGCGAAATCACGTTGAATTTCATAGAAATCGCCATCATCCACAACATTTACCAACAATTCTTTGATGTCATAGGGCTTGTTGGGATTTCCCGGCACTAGGGTGTCGAGGGAAATTTCCTGCCGGTCCACGCGGTCATCGGTAGGCCTGTACGGTACTTTTTCTCTGTTCGACAGGGGCAAGAAATCAAATAGACGGCGAATTTCAGCCAAGGCCTCTACGTCGTTTTCAAATGCAAGATCGGCGACGCCAGATATCTTACTGTGAGTCGTAGCGCCCCCCAGCTCTTCGTGGGTCACCTCTTCCTGTGTCACCGTTTTCACCACGTCCGGGCCAGTGACATACATGTAGGAGCTGTCCTTGACCATAGCGATGAAGTCGGTCATGGCCGGCGAGTAGACCGCACCGCCAGCGCAGGGTCCCATGATGACGGAAATTTGCGGCACCACGCCAGATGCCATGACATTGCGCTGGAACACTTCTGCATAGCCGCCAAGAGAGGCGACGCCTTCCTGGATACGGGCGCCACCAGAATCGTTCAGGCCAATGACGGGCGCGCCAACTTTCATCGCCTGATCCATGATCTTGCATATTTTTTCAGCATGAGCCTCTGACAGAGAGCCGCCGAAGACTGTGAAATCCTGGCTGAACACGAACACTAGCCGGCCGTTGATTGTGCCCCAACCGGTCACGACGCCATCGCCAGGAATGCGCATTTCGTCCATGCCAAAATCTTCACAGCGATGTTCGACCAACATGTCGTATTCCTCAAAGGAACCTGTATCGAGCAAAAGCTCCAACCGCTCCCGAGCAGTCAATTTGCCCTTATTGTGCTGTACCTGAATGCGTTTTTCGCCGCCCCCGGTGCGCGCCGCCGTGCGTTTTGCCTCGAGTTGGCGCAGGATATCCTGCATGAATTCGCTTCCTCCCATTTTGGGATGTCAATTCTCCAAAGGCCTTGATA
>CAXGCE010000596.1:0-1585 GCA_964007795.1 uncultured Alphaproteobacteria bacterium
ACACTCACTTTGCAGATGGTTTTTGCCAAAATGGAGAATTATCTGAAAAATTCAATTTAGCCCTTGAGGAAATGGCGGATAGCGCCGTGCGCGTGGCGGATGCCAATATTGTCGGTGCGATTCAGCTCGTTTCCACCGAACGGGGGCGTGATCCTCGAGACTATGTCTTGGTACCGTTCGGGGGCGCGGGACCGCTTCATGCTGCCAGGGTGGCCGAGGAACTGGGAATTAGAACTATCCTAGTACCGCCCAATGCCGGCGTTTTGTCTGCTTACGGACTGCTGGCATCAGACTTCCTGCAATACGAAACCCAGACGCGGCGCATTCCATTGGGTACTGATGCGCCGGCTTTAGTGCGCGAGGTATTCACCCAGTTGCACGATCAAGCTACGACCTCATTCCAGAATCTGGGCGTGATAGGCAAACTGCATTTTACCCATAGTCTGGATATGCGTTTCATTGGCCAAGCCTTCGAAATCACTGTTGACATTGATGGAGATACCTTAGCCGACCTGGATGCCGATGGTTTGCTGGCATTGTTTAATAAGGCACACAATCGGGTCTTTTCCTTTGGAGAATCCGGATTGCACCGGGCGGAAATTGTATCATTCCGCCTAGGTGCGTCTGTACCACCCGACTTGGTGCCAGCTTTGAACAAAGGAATTGGGGATCAAGTTACGCGTGGGCAGACCCGGATCTTCGATCAGGGGGAATGGCGGGATTGTTCGCTCTTAAGCCGTGCCGCCATTCGTGACGAAATTGAGGGGGTTTCCGGTCCGGCTTTGGTAGAGGACGGGACATCCACTATATTTGTGCCGCACAGTTGGTCCGCGACCGTCGATGCCCAGGACAATATTCTGCTTATTCAGGAGACCTAAAAAAATGGCTGTGAATACCGTTGATCAAGCCGTGATCAGCCAGGGGCTGATCGCTGCCTCCCGAGAAATGGGGGTTAAGCTGGTACGCTCTGCCTATTCTCCGGTGGTTCGTGAGGCCAATGACTGTTCTGCCGCTCTGTTGGACTGCCATGGCAACGTGGTGGCTCAAGCGGAACTTATCCCCATGCAATTGGGCCCTATCGGCGCTACATTCAAACCTTGCGCCGACCTTTTTCCGCCCGAGACCCTTGTAGAAGGGGACTTCTACATTAATAACGATCCCTTCGAGGGGGGGCAGCATTTACAGGATGTATTCTTATTCACTCCAATTTTCGTTGACGGCACATTAGTTGGGTTCGGTGCCACTGTGGCACATCACTTAGATTTAGGCGGTGGTGCACCAGGCCTGAACCCAGACGCCACGGATGTGCATCAGGAAGGACTGATATTTCCTCCCAGTAAATACAATATGGAACATGATTGGAACGGCGGACCCCTTGAACGCCTTATCCGCGCTAATATTAGGGTGCCTGATCAGACCATCGGCGATTTTAATGCGCAATTTGCTGCCAATAGCGTCGGCGGTCACCGGGTGATGGACCTGTGTGGACGCTTCGGAGTGGACGCGGTCATAGAGGCCATGGAAAAACTTCTGGACTATTCCGAACGACGCATGCGAGCAGCAATTCGGGATCTGCCGGATGGAA
>CAXGCE010000597.1:0-1581 GCA_964007795.1 uncultured Alphaproteobacteria bacterium
ATGCGGTAGAACAGGGCCGCCGAGCACGCCCGCTGGCGGAAGCGGCCTGGCGACAGGTTGAACGTCTCGTATAAGACAAGAGTATGTATACAATGGGCAAATATCAAAATGAAACCATCCCGGTTCGAGAGGCCCACCGCCTAGACGAGAAAAAGCTGCACGCCTATCTAGCTGACCATATGGACGGCATCAGTGACGACATTGCCCTGCATCAGTTCGCCGTAGGCCAGTCGAACCCCACCTATATGGTGAGCACAGGCGGTCAGCAATACGTTCTGCGCAAAAAACCACCGGGAACCCTACTGCCTTCAGCTCATGCGGTGGACCGGGAATACCGCATCATCACCGCCCTAAGCCCAACACCCGTGCCAGTGCCCAAGACCTATTTGTTGTGCGAGGATGAGAATGTGCTGGGCACCGCCTTCTATGTCATGGACATGGTGCCAGGGCGCGTTCTTGACGACCAGTTCGCTCCAGGCTTCACCCCTCGGGAACGCGGCGCCGTCTATGACAATTTGCTGGAAATTCTGGCCACCTTCCATAGTGTTGACTACGAAGCCATCGGACTGGGCAATTTCGGACGGCCGGGCAACTATTATTCCCGGCAGATCAACCGCTGGACAAAACAATATTTAGCCTCGCAAACCGAAAATATTCCTGCGATGAACCATCTGATGAAATGGCTGCCCGAAAACGTGCCCGAAGATGACACAACAACCCTGGTGCATGGCGACTACCGCTTGGGCAACACCATCGTGCATCCCACCGAACCACACATCAGCGCAATTCTAGATTGGGAGCTGTCGACACTGGGTCACCCTTTGGCGGATCTGGCTTACACCTATGTCTCCTGTTTTATGGGAACCGGCGAAGTTCTCGAATTACTACCCGGTCTGCCTACCGAGGATGAATTCGTCTCAAAATACTGTCACCTGACAAAACGCAATGATATTCCCGATTGGACGTTCTACAAGGTATTCCAATTATTCCGCCTGGCAGCCATTGTCCAAGGTGTTTATAAGCGGGGCCTCGACGGCATTTCATCATCCGCAAAGGCGGTGACTTATGGCGAAATGTGCCGCATGCGGTCCGTCGCAGCGTGGGCCATGGTGGAGGCATCTAGATAGATTATGGTCGATTTCCTGGACCGCATCGCAGCCGCCGAAAAACGCAACAAATCTTTTCTGTGCGTCGGTCTAGACCCAGATCCGACGCTCCTGCCAGAGCACCTTTCTGGTCAACCAGATCCTATTTTCCAGTTTTGCAAAAGTATCGTAGATGCGACACATGACCTGGTTCTAGCATTCAAGCCTCAGATCGCATATTTCGCCAGCCAAGCTGCCGAACAGCAGTTACGTCGCCTGATCGAGTATATTCATCTGAATACTAAGATCCCCGTGATCCTGGATGCCAAACGGGCCGACATTGCCAGCACTTCGCGGATGTATGCCGAGGAAGCGTTTGAGGTTTATGGAGCCGATGCGGTTACTGTAAACCCTTATTTCGGGCTTGATTCTCTGCAGCCGTTTCTGGACCGCGCGGACAAGGGTGTGATCATCCTGTGTCGGACCTCAAACCCCG
>CAXGCE010000598.1:0-1574 GCA_964007795.1 uncultured Alphaproteobacteria bacterium
ATCTGGGGCTGCGTCCGGGAGATTGCGCAGCGATCTACGCTCCAAACTGCCTGCCCTATATTGAGTTGGTCGCCGGCCTGTCGCGAGCAGGTGTCATGGTGGCGACACCGACCCATCGATCAGCGCCCAGTGAACTGAGCCAAATTCTTGCCAATTGTCGGGCGAAAGTAGTCTTTTGCACGGACGACCTAAGACAAAATATTGAAGGGCACGCCGTGTACTCCCTTGACGAGGGATATGAAGAAACTCTAGCGGGCCAATCCCTCACTGATCCGGTGCCGCCGGCTGATAAGAACGCAACATTCTGTATACCCTACACCTCCGGCACCACCGGGGCGCCCAAGGGCGTTATGCTTTCACATCATGCGAGAGTGCATCTGTTCGGAGCCATGGCCCATCATTTCCGCTGCCTTGGGCCGGATGATCGGCACCTATGTTTTGCCCCCCTGGCTCACGGCGGGGGTTATGGGTTCGCCATGTCCAGTATCTTTAACGGCGGCACATTGGAATTAATGGCGGCCTTCGATCCCTCCAAAGTCCTGGCACGTCTGGCAAGCGGCGAGGTCACATCTTCCTTCATGGTGCCCACCCATATACATCAGATATTGTCCCTGCCAGACAATCAATTGCAGCAACGTAAGAACTTCCGTTTGAATGGCATTGTGGTTAATGCAGCGCCATTTTCCCGGCCTTTGAAGGCACGGGCCGTCGAATTCTTTGGCCCGGGGATCATTCATGAGTGTTATGGCTGCACCGAAGTCGGGATCGCTACCTCGTTGCCTCCGGAAGAGATTGACGAAAAACCTGGTTCGGTAGGACCCGCCATCCAGGGCACCCAGATAGAGGTGCGCCGGCCGGATGGTGGTCTTACAGACCCCGGAGAAATTGGTGACATTTGGGTTAGGTCGCCCACGTTGTTCAACGGATATTGCCGAAATCAGGCAGCCACGGCTGAGGCGCTGGATGGCTCGTGGCTCTTAACCGGGGATATGGGTGCGATGGATGCGGAGAGTTACCTTTCCATCATGGACCGGCGCAAGGACATGGTGATATCGGGTGGCGTCAATATTTATCCCAGGGAAGTCGAAGAGGTCCTATTGCGCCATGTTAGTGTTGCGGAGGCGGCAGTGGTGGGTCTGCCGGATCCAAAATGGGGTGAGCGTTTGGCTGCCGTCATTGTTCTCGTACCTAAAGCGATACTCCGGGAAGACGAAATCGTGGCGCATTGCCGCGAATTTTTGGGCGGCTATAAGGTGCCCCGGTTCGTGCGGTTCGTAGACGAATTACCCCGCAATCCGGCCGGCAAAATTATGAAGCGAACAATTCGGGATGGCTTATCAGCAACAGCTACACATTTGGAATAAATGTCGCGCCCTGGTAATTTTAGGAACGGTCGAAAAATTATGATTTGGTGTGTTTGCTCTTAGTAATTGTATTACCTGGCGAGGGAGCCTGGGGGGAGGGCGGCAATGCCTCGGCCTTGGCTCTATTGATCAATACCAAAGTTGACGGTTTATCTGAATATGACGTTAAGCATGTTGATTTGCTGGCGACACCTCAGCGTGAGTGGCGGG
>CAXGCE010000599.1:0-1574 GCA_964007795.1 uncultured Alphaproteobacteria bacterium
CATCTGTACCCTGCCATGCCGTTAGAGTTCCGCTAGTGTTGGCAGCACCCGATTGCACCACTGATACGGCCAGTAGGGGCAAAAAAAAGTATTTAAAAATTGACATCATTTTTTGCATCTTATACCTGGACCTCGCATATTGCCTTTGGTCCATAGTCACGAATATGGGGAATATTAACCCGTGTATGGAGATGATGGCATAAGCATTTGACTTTGTTAGTCTATGAAATCAAGTGAAAACGATGGCGGATGACGATATCAGTGGCGAAGAGCAAAAACGCGGTGACGGAGACGATGGTTATCTGACCGGGCAGTTTCTGATTGCCATGCCGACCATGGGAGATCCTCGGTTCGAGCGGACGGTAATCTACATGTGCGCTCATTCTGCTGACGGCGCCATGGGCCTGGTTGTGAACAGGGTCGCCAGCGAGATTGATTTTCCGGAACTCCTTAACCAACTCGAAATAGAGACCGATGGGATAAAAAATCCCATTCCGGTTTTGACGGGCGGACCTGTGGAGACAGGCCGGGGGTTTGTGCTGCATTCCATGGATTACAGCCAGGATTCAACACTCAAGGTCACGGACGAAGTCGGCTTGACGGCAACCGTGGATATTTTGCGGGCCATTGCCGAAGGAGAAGGGCCTGCAAAAAGCCTGCTGACCCTTGGTTACGCCGGTTGGTCGTCTGGCCAATTGGACAATGAAATACAGGCGAACGGCTGGCTAAATGTATCTTCCGATACTTCGATCCTATTCGACGAAGATCTTAACAGCAAATGGGATCGTGCCGTCCGAAAGGTGGGGATTGACCCTTCGTTTCTGTCGGCGGAGGCGGGACACGCCTAGGTGACACGTACGATTACATATATTTCGGTAATTCCAGAAATATAGTTGTAACCGGCTTCTGGTTGATCTAAATAGGTTGCCATGAGCGAAATCATTGATCTGCATGCATCAGCCGAATTGCAACCTGTCGCCAAAGCATTGGAGGCATTGGGCAACGAAACTCGTTTGGCGGTATTCACCCTTTTGGTACCGGCGGGGCGAAGCGGGCTGGCTGTCGGGGACATACAGGAAAGGTTGGCAATTCCGGCTTCAACCTTGTCTCACCATATCTCTCGTTTGATCCAGGTTGATTTAGTGGCGCAGGAGCGTCAGGGCCGGAAATTGGTTTGTAGTGCTAATTATCGGCGCATGGAAAGCGTATTGTCGTTTTTGACACGAAACTGTTGTGCCGCCGATGGCGCCGCACCAGGGCATGAACACAAGAAATCGGAGAACCGGGTAGGGACGGCCGCATGAGCGATATCTCCCTCACCATCGCCGGCGCGGCGCGGCGCGTTTACGGTTTCGACAAGGTGTGGCTTAGCATTGCCACCGGTTTGGCGCTAGGCGCCATGTTCGTGCCTGGACAAACCTGGAGCAGTCTGGATTTCACCGTCGACGCCTTGTTGCATATCGGACCGTTTTTTGCGCTGTCCATCTGTCTCGCTGCTTATGCCAAGGCAAGCGGAGCGGATAATCTGATTGCCCGTGTATTCCAAGGCCGGCCCATTCAGATGGTGTTAGCGG
>CAXGCE010000600.1:0-1558 GCA_964007795.1 uncultured Alphaproteobacteria bacterium
CGACCGCGACACGCCGAAGCGCTCCGCCAGATCAGGACCGCGAACGGATTAGCCAAAATTGGGTGGTTGGTGATGTCGACTATTGCGTTGCCGAACTGACCCGATTTATTCGGGAAAATGGCATAACCGATTTGGTCACCTGGGCAGTTCCGCCGGGGTTGCGGCCGGCGGATATGGCAGCATCCCTGGAAAATTTCGCTACCAAGGTTGTCCCGCTCCTCAAGGCGACTTGCGAATAGGCAGGGGATCCCGGAGGCTAGAGGTTGGGGTTGGTCGGTTTAGGATCTTTTCGCTCCCGACGACGATCGCCCCACCCGCTAATTGCGCTACGTGACGACATTCTGGGCGGAAGCACACGGCCAGATGAAAACAAGCTAGGGCTGCCAGCCTAGTTCTTGCTTCCATGGCCGCGATTACCTAGAAGTGTTATGTCCTACTATGTTTTAACATTTCCGACGTGGGCAGCCTGTCAGCCAATTCTACTAACCATTGGCGCTCGAGTAAAAATATTTTAGTTCAGGACGTCAGGCCAGTTCTTGTCAGCGGCGGTGACATAGACGGCCTGTTTGCCTTTCCAAACCTTTTATTTAACAATATTTCACGTCCCCTCAATGCGTCGGACGACGTATCGCCCGGTGATCATATAGGTACAAAGCCGGTTAATCGTGAACGAATTATTCGCCAATTTGCGTTGTGTAAAGGAGCTTTTGTTACGCGGTCATCTATAGATCTGTATTTTTAGCATGTTTGCCCGAAAGTTTACTGATTCTATTTGGCCGTGATGCACTAATTGGTTCCAAGCACCGTAGACACTATTTCTGACCCGAAATAAGCTTAGGTCACAGCGGCTACGTTATGTTCAAAGTATTTCTTATGCATACCACGCTGATTTTCATAGATCGATCCACCGTGCACGGCCAGGGGGTAGGGCATGCGAACAGGTACGTCGCGAATACGCGGAACGAGGCCGCCCTCGCCGCGGATTACCCAGCGTTGAAATTCGTCGTAACCATCGCGTAATCCGGCTAAGGGCCAGGCGTCGGCGGCAGTCATTTCCCAGATCAACAAACGCCTTTGCCGGTTGGATTGGTTACCGGTTGAACCGTGTACACAGCGAGAATGAAATATCAACATATCTCCGGCCTTGCCCATCAACGGCACGGCCTGGCTAAAATCCAGATTATTGGCATTCAGGTCCAAAGCCCCGCAAAAGGCTCCGTCGGCATGATGGTCAAAAATAGGCCCCTTGTGGGAGCCGGCCATGATGCACAAGGGGCCATTGTTTGAATCCATGTCGTCGATCAGAATTCCAACCGTCACGACATCATCGTTGGTGTGGGGGTAGAAGGCCCAATCCTGATGCCATTCTACCGGCGCGCCATAGCCAGCCGCCTTAATATTGATTTTACCACCGTAGAGCCGAATATTTTCCCCGATCAGTTCCGCCACTGGGTCAGTGACCGTCCGATCCCGGGCCAACTCTTCGAAATATGGAAAATGTAAATGTGGTGTCTTAATTCGACGCACGCGGGGATTATCGGGCCTATGACTGGCCTCT
>CAXGCE010000601.1:0-1554 GCA_964007795.1 uncultured Alphaproteobacteria bacterium
AGTGTTCGCCATGGGAACGCTTACTGTGGACCTTCCAACCGTTCAGGCGATCTCATCTTCCTCCCAAGTCTGACCGAGGCGGTGAGGGGTCTGTTCAAGTCGGGCAAGGAGATCCCCATGAAGGCCATGATGAAAGTCGCCGGCCAAGAATACGGCGGCGCCCGGCTACATCCCTTCTGCAGCCGCAAATATCTTGAGAGTATCATTGTCCCGAGACTTGAAACCGCGATGAAAAGCGTGGGTCGGAAACGGGAGAATTTCGAGATTACTGGCGGCGGCTTCATCGCCACCGGATCAAATGACGAGGCTGTCTCCAAGGCCGTTGAATGGGTGCGAATGCGTATCGGCTTTTACGGCTCAACACGCGCCTATTGGCCAGTCCTGGAACAACATGACATGTTGGATTTAGGTGAAAAACTGAACCACATGTCAAAAACCAACCAATGGGGCAAAATGACAGGCGAAATCAGCGACGACTTAGTGCACCTGTTTGCCGCCGTGGGCCGCCACGATGAAATCGCCAATGCCATAGCAAAGCGTTTCGGCGGGCTGTCGGATAGCATATCCGATAGCGCCTCGTCCGAGATGCGCGGCAGTCTGCCTCCAGAAATCATCCAGGATATTCAGCGCATTCCATCGAAATTCCAGAATTACGCTAACTAGTCAGCTCCGGCTGCTTCCAAACCAGGACGGACCAAGGGCTTGCGATCACTATCGCGTTCGTATTTGCGGGCCGGATTGTTGACCACTTCTGCCAGAGGCGCAGCTTGGAATGAGGCTTGGACCTGAGGTTCCGGCGGCCTACCGTAAAGAGTGGTGCGCTGCACTGGGTTACGACCCATGTCTCGGATCAGTGCCTCCATGGCGTGGGGAGGAAGTTCCTGGCCATGTTCCGACCCTGCGGCGCGGGTAATAGTCTCGTTCATCAAAGTCCCACCCAGGTCATTTACACCGGCGTTAAGGGCAGCCTTGATGCCGTCACGACCCATTTTCACCCAAGAAGTCTGGATGTTTGAAAAATGGGGATGCAAGACCAGGCGGCTGACTGCGTGCATCAACAAGGCCTCACGGTAGGTGGGGCCCATGCGAGCGAGACCCTTGAGATAAATTGGGGCTTCCATATGTACGAAAGGCAATGGCACCAGTTCGGTGAAGCCTCCCGTACGAGATTGAAGCTCCCGCAGGCGCAGAAGATGTCTGGCCCAATGAATGGGCTGATCCACATGACCAAACATAATGGTCGCCGTGGTCCGGAATCCCACGTCGTGGGCTGTTTCCATGACCTCTAACCACTGCCTAACGGTGAGTTTGTCCGGGCAAAGAACTTTGCGCACCTCTTCATCAAGTACTTCTGCCGCCGTGCCTGGCAAGGAATTTAAGCCCGCATCTCGCAGTTTTTCTAAAAATGTACGCAGCGGAATGTCCAAGGTTTGAGCACCCTGATAAACTTCCAGGGGTGAGAAGGCATGAATATGCATTTCAGGTGCGGCATCTTTTACTGCGGCAAGTATATCCAAATACGTCTGCCCCGTGTACTCAGGATGAATGCCGCCC
>CAXGCE010000602.1:0-1550 GCA_964007795.1 uncultured Alphaproteobacteria bacterium
AACTTGTCGTCGCTGAAATCATCGGCGTAACCATCCGGCCAGGGCACGCCGTTCAGCTTGCCGGAATTCAGATAGCTCCAACCGTGATAAGGGCATTGAAACGCCTTGGCCGAACCTTGTTCCCGGCGGCAGATTGTCGCGCCCCGGTGGGTGCAGCGATTGAACAGGGCGCGGATTCGCCCGCCTGAATCCCGGTTCACGATAATGCGGCGCAAACCGAGCCGCGAGGTTACGAAATCATCCTTATCCGGGATCTGGCTTTCATGGGCGAGATAGACCCAGACCGCGCCGAAAATGTTGCGCATTTCATTCCGGAATATCTCCGCATCCGTATAGAGCCGGCGATGGACCCGGTCCTCGAAGATCAGCTCATCGAAATTGATTGTCATTGCCGGACTTTATCCCCGAAATCAAAAGGCGTCGAAATATTCGTCCTGTTCCCATTGGGTCACGCCGTCGATTAGACGCCAATATTCGGCCTCCTCATCACCATATGAGGTCGGCATCAGCATATGGTTGTACGTGGTGAAGCCCCTAACCCCGTCCGCCACCGTGGCCTCGTAGTAGGGTGAGCGACGCAGTCGGGTAGTTGAAAAAAATTCGTAAATGGCCCCGCCTCCTCATCCTCATGGTATGATGAAATCTTGGGCACCTGTTCCGACAACCCAAACTAAAACCACGCCGTTTTATATGGAATTCCTGTTGGAAACGGCCAATTGAATTTCAGCAATTTCATGAATTTACAGTACAAAAATAGTCCCCCAAAAGAGGCCTCTATAGCGCCTTCACGGACCGATGGGGAGCGTCGAAATATTCGGCCGATTGCATTTCCAACAGACGCGAAGCGGTGCGCTGAAATTCGAATCCAACGTCACCAGTTGGATAGATGTTATCTACGTCCACGTCCGCACTGGCAATCAACTTAACGGCGTTGTCGTAAAGAATATCGATCAACAGTACGAGGCGCCGGGCCTCGTTACGTCGTTCTGGACCCAATTTCGGGATGCCTGCCAAAACCAAAGTGTGAAAATACTTGGTCAGGGCCAAATAGTCTTGGGTGCCCAAAGGCATTTCGCACAATTCGACGAAACTGAAACGTACCACGCCTTTGGCCTGCTGTGGAATTTTAAGTGACCGACCCTTGACCTTAATCTCTGCACTGTCGCCCTTGGGACGGTCCGTTAAATTAAAGAATGCAGCGTCCAACTTTTCCGCTGCATGGTCGTCCAAGGGGGTGTAAAAGACCGGGACGCCGTGCATGCGGGCTTGGCGATAGTCCTTCAAGCCTTCCAGACACAGGATATCAAGACGTTCCTTTAGGTCTTTAATAAAGGGCAGAAACAGTTGCCGGTTTAAACCACCCTTGTAAAGATCGTCCGGCGCCCGGTTCGAGGTGGAAACGACCACCACGCCCAGTTCGAACAAGCGGCCAAACAGACGGCCCAGGATCATGGCGTCGGCGATATCGCTAACCTCAAATTCATCGAAGCACAATAACGACGTAGCATCCGCTATATCCTCCGCGATAGGTGGCAGAGGGTCATCGCCCT
>CAXGCE010000603.1:0-1541 GCA_964007795.1 uncultured Alphaproteobacteria bacterium
AATGTTTCCGAAAAAGCATTAGAAATTCATGGCTATAGTGATGAACAGTGTTCCCTTAATTTTGGGGTCTGTGCGAATATAGCGCAGGCCTTCGATAATTTGCCCCAAAATGCGTGGTACGGCGGCGGCGTAGTGGGGCGCCTGATATTGTGCTTTCAGCACTAGGAATAATCCAAGGCTGTACAGTATCCCTCCCAAAATATAAATTCCGGGCAGTCCAAAACCGGTCAATACCAGTCCACCTAGCACCGGCCCGACGAGGCGCATGCAATGGTTGGTGCCGCTGTCCAAAGTCAAGGCCACTCCGGCACCTGCTGCCCCGGCTTTGGCACCCGCAATAATGCCGAGTAAGCCCCGGCGCACAGGGAATTCTAGAGTGCCGTAGATGCCCGAGATAAAGGTACCAAGTGCCACGTGCCATAGCTCTATGCGTTCCGCCATGGCTAGGCCGGCTAAAATGGTGGAGGTCAAAGCCAGCATGCCTAATCCGCCCAATAGCATCAGCCGGCGATCAAAGCCGTCCGCGATGGCGCCAGTAAATGCGCTAAACAACAACATAGGCACAGTGCGCGCCATGGTGATTAAGGCCACCATAAGGGCCGATTGGGTGACTTCGAAGGTAAAGACGCCGATGGCTAGCATCTCCAGCCAGCGCATCATCCCACCTAGGGCTCCCGCTAACCAGAAGCCACGGAAATTGACATCCCTGATTAGTGCTAACGGCGTTACGGTTTGAGCCGTCGTTGGCTCTTTGTCGGACAAGACCTCCGTTTAGTCGCCGGCTGCTGCTTCGGCCAGCCTGCGATCTTCCTCGAACTGATAACGCGGCATTGAATCACGAGGTGAGCGGACATCGTCAGCGCTTTGATCGTTCGCCGCCGTTTTCCATACATCCCCCCCGGGCCAGGCCTGATCCAAATGGATAATTTTGCCAGGCTCCCGCAGGCTCTCGCAAACTTCAAGTGCTTCTCGCGCGATGGATAGTTGCTTGTCCGGATTGAACAGCGGACCGCCGCCATGACCCAGTGGAAAGTCCATAAACACTGAACGCGGTGGCCAGCCGAATTTTACAATATCCAATGCTGTCGCCACCACCAGGGTGGGAATACCGCGTTTTTCCAGGTAACGGGCGATCAGACACACGGTCTGATGGCACACGGGTCACAACGGGACGAGATAGGCCAGGTCCACATTCTCCTTGACGAAGGCTTCGTAAATCGTGGGGGCCACTTCTTCGTCCACCCGGCGTTTGGAATAGACCGCGCCCATACATGAAAATACGTTTTCCGCCAAGCTGCCAATGAAGCCTTCATGGGCCAGCTTGCGAAGCGGTTCGAGGGGAAAAGCGCAGTTGGCGTCTCGGCGGGTGTCGGGAAGATAGTTTTCGGTCAGATGGGAAAAACGTAAATTCTCAACTGGAGTGTTGGATGGTATTACGCGATGGGAAGTGTCGTCTTTGTAAAAGTAGGCGGTTTGCCCAAGAGCATATGTGCCCGCAGTGGACATCATACCGACCTTGCAGTCGGATAAAGGTTTCTTCA
>CAXGCE010000604.1:0-1539 GCA_964007795.1 uncultured Alphaproteobacteria bacterium
CATGAATGCACATTTTCCTGGCGAGGGCTGTTTTCATTTCGGTAATGTTCTTGCTAGCCGGATAGCCTATCTGGGGACACGAGAAACCAGATATTCTAGCCGTGAATTGCCTGCCAGCTTTATGGTCCGCAACACAAACCTGCCCTAGTTTCCGGCACTGGCTGATTTTTGGCCTAGTACGGTAAAAAAGGACGCCGATTTCGGCTGTTGTGGTAGTTCGACTTCCAAGGGAACCATGCGGGCTGTTTGGCTAGCTTGGCCGCGCACAATAGTGCCTTCTAGTTTGGACGGCATAGGGTTGCGGGCGATGGGAATGGCGTCGGCGGCACTGTAGACACATAAGTAAATTGCCCGCCGCCGATCCTTAGACAAATTGGTTTCACTCCCGTGCAGCAGGCGAGTGTGCATCAGGCAGACGGAACCGGCCTTGCCTTCAATCGGCACTTGGCGTTTTAGATATTCTTCTTCCAGCACTGGATTAACCTTGCCTGTGAACTCGCCGCTTTCGTATAGGCTGTCGATGGCACCCTTGTGAGTGCCGGGAACCACCATCAGGCATCCATTGCCTTCGTCCACGTCGTCCAGCAGTAACAGGGCGGTGATAACGTCGTCGTTTGTGTGGGGGGTGTAGGGAAAATCCTGGTGATAGTGCACCACCATTTGGCTGCCGGGTAGTTTCGAATTAATTTTGCAATGGTGATACTTAACGTCCGGGCCAATAAGGGTCGCCACCATGTCTACCATCGGTGCGTCGGTCATCACTTTATAAAAATGATCGGAAATCTCCACCGGGTTGTTGATTCTCCTTAGGGCTGGCCGTTCAGCGCTATGGTTCTCCTCCAGATCGAAACGAGGGCGGCCGTCTACAGTAGGTTCACCATAGGGTTCGGTATGTTTCCGACTCTCCTCGGCCCAAGCGTCCATCTGAGCCCGCAGGCGGGCCAATGTATCATTGTCAACAGCCCCTTCCACCACCAAATACCCATCGCTCCAAAACTGGTCCTGCTGCACGTGCGTTAGATAATTGCCCGGTATATCCATGCTCTTCTATCTCCAGACTGCGTAAGCTTTATCGCTAAAATGTGCTCTTGCGTCCAGGCTTCAATCGGCGCAAAAACATCATATGAATGAGATATCTGATTTTGCCGATCGCCTGGTGGTCCTGGAAAGCCGCATGGTGCACCAGGACGCAACTATTGATGACTTGAATAACATGGTCAACAAACAATGGGCGGAAATTGAAATTCTGCAACGAGACCTATCCGAACAGCGCGCCCGCTTAGTTCGTATCGAGAGTGATTTGAATCCCAGCCAAATCGACGAAAAGCCACCGCATTATTAAATTGCGAATTGGTGGTGTTCGCTTGAGCCAATGTAGCAAAGGATATTTCTGCTCGCGCAGATCCAATTTTGCTCCGTATTTGTCAGTTAGGCTCATACGGTTTCTTAAGTCGTCTGCAGAGTGCCAAACACAAAAATTTTCCAAGTCTCCAAGCAGCCGAACCAGGGTCGACCCTCGTTTATTCCACCGGCACAAAT
>CAXGCE010000605.1:0-1536 GCA_964007795.1 uncultured Alphaproteobacteria bacterium
CGCGCGTACCATTCCTTAGCGCCGAGGTACCGATCCCACGGTACATCACCCAAATAGTCCAGACAGGACAAATGAGCAGCGGCAGCGATGTCCGCCAGGGAAAAAACCTCGCTTGCGATGTAGTTCCGCCTTTCCACCAAATAGGTGATGTAGTCCATGTGGTAGCTAATATTCTCCCGTCCAGCCCGGATTAGGTCAGAACGCGGCTCCCCCATACCCATGAACCGTTTCAACAACTTCTCGCGTAACAGAAAATCAGTGACTTCCTGGTGAAACTTGCCGTCGAACCAGGCGACCAGTCTGCGGCATTCAGCGCGATCCAGGGGTTCACGGCCCAACAGATTAGGTTCAGGGTGGCAATCTTCCAGGTACTCCACGATAGCCTGACTGTCGGTCAGTACGGTACCATCCGCTTCGGAAAGGACCGGCACCTGGCCAGCCGGGTTCATAGCAATAAACTCTTGGCGTCTGTCCCAGTATTTCTCCACTACCAGTTCGACATCTAGGCCTTTTTCGAACAAAGCGATCCGAACCTTGCGGGAAAAGGGTGATAGCCAGAAATGATACAAAATGCGCATGGCGTCAGTTTAGTCCTTGGTGTGGGCGCCGCATAGAGCCCTAAACCATCGTGACTACAGCCTTGCCGGTAACCTTGCGATCCATCAGCATCTGCATACCATCGACCGCACGTTCTAGGGGCACAACATGAGAGACAAACGGGTACAACTTACCCGCCTCGGCTAGAGCAAATAGCTCCTGCAGTTCCCGGTCTCCTGCTTCAGTATCATTCCGGTAGGCTTCCCCTGCCCGGCAGCCGATAATGGACAAACCCTTGATCAGGGCATAATTCAAGGACATTTCAGGGATTCGGCCAGAGGTAAAACCAACCACCACGAGACGACCGTGCCAAGCCAGGCAGCGCAGGGATTGGTCGAAAACATTGCCGCCTACTGGGTCATAGACGAGGTTTACACCGCACCCACCAGTGATTTCCTTTACTTGATCCCTGAAAGAGCCTTTTTCGTAATTGATCACATGGTTGGCACCATATTGTTTGACAATTTTCAGCTTTCCGTCATCGCCGCCGGTGCCGATAATTTTGGCGCCATGCAACTTTGCGATTTCGACCGCTGCCAGGCCGACCCCACCAGTGGCACCGTTGATCAATACCCATTCACCGGGTTTCAAACGTCCGCGTTGAAACAGGCAATGGTAAGCGGTGAAATAAGTCACACGAAAAGCAGCAGCCGTGATGTCATCAAATGGCTTGGGGGTACACTGGACGGCGGATGCATCCACAACGGCCTGTTCAGCAAAGCCACCGGGCCTGATTCCGGCTATCACCCTATCGCCGATCTCAAAACTTCTGACATCATCGGCCACTTCTAAGACCTCGCCCGCAATCTCGAAGCCGACGATAAAAGGCAGCGATGGCTTATGTTGATACCTTCCTTCGACAGTTAGGATATCTGGGAAATTGATGCCGGCAGCCTTGGTTCCGATACGAATTTGGCCAGGTCCCAAGCACGGCCCGGC
>CAXGCE010000606.1:0-1534 GCA_964007795.1 uncultured Alphaproteobacteria bacterium
GTCCAAAGCGACTATCGGCTTGTCATTGATCGCCCTGGGGACTTCGCTGCCGGAATTGGCAACCTCTATAGTAGCGGCCATCCGACGTCATGGCGACGTGGCCATCGGCAATGTCGTCGGATCCAACTTGTTCAACATCCTGGGCATCATGGGCATTACGTCGATGGTGCGGACGTTGCCGATCCCCGAACAAATCGTCAATTACGATCTCTGGGTCATGCTGGTGGCAGTGATCCTGGTAACGCCTTTCGTCTATCGAGTTAAGCAAATCGGCAGGCTCTTTGGCGCCTTCCTGACAACAATCTATCTAATTTATGTGCTTTCGCTTTACCACGGCATGTCGGGAATGCCTAAATCTTACGCCTCTCAAGCCACGCAGTTGACAACCACAAAGCACAACGCGCGAATACTTCTCGCCAACAGACAATTTGTTGCCTCAATAGATCATTAGTTTTTCACGAACGGCAATTGATATTGTCGCTGATACCCATCAGCCCAGACGGTGACTTGTCCGCAACTGCGCAGCTCTATTGTTAACATTGTGTTTTTGTACACAGCCCCTTGTTATCGTTGGTATTTTGGTAACGTCTAGGTTACTTCTAGGTTATGCACCGGCATCATACCAAGTGTCTTTATTTTTTATCATTATTTTCAGTGAGTTACAGATTTGCCTAAATTTTATGCAAAGTGTTCGAAGGGGCGGGATTCCGCCAATTTGACACCGACGGACTTGCCTTCCCCACATAGTTATCCACAAGGTACGTGGATATCGGTTCAGAGTAAGATTTTCACTGTCGAAGAATCATTGACGTATACCGAAAGGCGCGGAATATAACCCTATGGCAAAGGCCGATAAACCAACAGACCAGCCGCCGACCCTTCCTGCCGATGAGCGGCCCGTGACCAATCTTGGCACCGAAATCGTCGACGGTCGCCAGGCTATCCAGAAAGCGTTGGGATACATGCCGGCTGCGCCCGGTGTCTACCGCATGCTTGCCCATGACAGTGAGGTTCTGTACGTGGGTAAGGCCAAGAACCTGAAAAACCGCGTGCGCAATTATGCTCATCCGTCCGGCCTGAATACCCGGACCCTACGCATGATTGGGGAGACCCGGGCAATAGAGGTGATTACCACCCATACGGAGGTGGAGGCTCTATTACTGGAAAGCAATTTGATCAAACGTCTTCGGCCCCGCTACAATATTCTGCTGCGGGATGATAAGTCATTCCCCTTCATCATCCTGACCGCCGGCCATGAATGGCCTCAGTTGGACAAACACCGGGGCGCGCGCAATCGAAAAGGCGAATATTTCGGCCCTTTCGCCTCGGCTACTTCGGTAAATAGGACACTAAACACGTTGCAAAGGGCATTCCCCCTGCGCAGCTGCTCGGATAGCATTTTTGCCGCCAGAACTCGGCCTTGTCTACAATACCAAATCCGCCGTTGTGCCGGGCCATGCGTGGGACGGATCGATCCGGAGGCCTATGGCGAGTTGGTCGCAGAAGCCCGGAATTTTCTATCTGGCCGCAGCCG
>CAXGCE010000607.1:0-1529 GCA_964007795.1 uncultured Alphaproteobacteria bacterium
GGATCCAGAAACTGAAATTATTTAGCCGGGGTAACGCCATATCAGGCGCCCCGATCATCAGTGGTATTTGCCAATTGGCGAGCCCTACGAAAGCAGGCATGACGGCGCCAAAGACCATGATTAGCCCGTGCATGGTCACGAATTGGTTGTAGAACCCGGGGTCGATCAACTGGATGCCCGGCATGAACAATTCGAGACGAATACCCATCGCTAAAGCACCGCCCACAAAAAACATCGTGAAGGCGAACCATAAATACAGGGATCCGATTTCTTTATGGTTTGTTGTCAACGTCCACCGAGCGATGAAGGCAGCTAGGCCCGAGCGGTGAGGAACGTGTTCTGCGTGTGCCACCATAAGGAGTTGCCTTTACCGGTTCTCGAAAATTGTGCGTGGTTGGACGACGTCTTGAGTCGTATTGCCCCAAGCGTTTCGCTCGTAGGTGACCACGGCCGCCAAATCGCGGTCCGATAGCTGCGGCGCCCAAGCTTGCATTTCGGTCGCTTCCTTGCCGTTCATGACGCGATCAATGTGCACTGGGATAGGCCCAGTCGCAATTTCACTGCCGTCTAAGGCGGGATATGTTGTTCCCTGTCCCTCACCGTTTGGCTGATGACAGGTGGCACAATGGGTTGAGTAGACGCCCTCTCCTATCTCCATCAGTTCCGCCAACGACCACGTTTTTTCTCGGTCAGCGACGGCCTGGCCGGATGCCAGTTCTTTGGCGATGCGCTGGTCTTCAACCCACTGATCGAATTCGGCTTCGGGTCGCACATCGACCACGACCGGCATATAGGCATGGTCTTTACCGCAGAGTTCCGTGCACTGTCCGCGATAGGTTCCGGGTTCTGGGACATTGGCCCACGCCTCGTTGATAAATCCGGGCAAGGCATCCTGTTTGACGGCGAAGTCCGGCACCCACCACGAGTGGATCACGTCATTGGCGGTCAGCAACAGGCGCACCTTGGCCCCGACCGGAACCACCATCGGATTGTCCACATCCAGCAGATAGTGCTCCGATTTCTCGGTGCGGTTGTAGATCTCATCCTTGCTGGTGGACATGTTGGAGAAGTAGCCGAATTCCTCGTTGATATAATCGTACTTCCAACGCCACTGGTAGCCGGTAACCTTGATATCAATCTCGGATTCCGTGGTGTCGTACATATCCACCAGGGTCGCCGTGGCAGGAATGGCCATGACCACGAGGATGACAAATGGAATGATGGTCCAGAGGATTTCCACCAGGGTGTTCTCGTGGAAATTGGCCGGTTTCGCTCCCTGAGACTTTCGGTGGGCGAAAATCGACCAGAACATGACCCCGAAAACCACAACGCCGATGGCGACGCAGATCCACAGGATCGTCATATGAAGGCTGAAAATTTCATTACTGGTGCCGGTAACCCCGGGGGCCATGTTCAACGTCCAGTCCGCCATGGACCAGGCGGGGAACAGTAGGCCGCCCATAAGGGCACCTGCCCGCATAGCGTGCACGCGCATACTGTGTCTCCACAGAGTAGTGTTATTCTTGTCG